>NZ_JBFWLF010000375.1:0-3529 GCF_050252275.1 Citrobacter sp.
AGATCAAAGGTATTGAGTCGGTGATGACGATTGTCGATGGCAAAGTGGTGTATGCCGCCGGACAGTTTACTCCGCTCGCGCCGCCAGCGATCCCGGTTGTCCCGGACTGGTCTCCGGTGGTGAACGTGCCGGGGCACTATCGCGCGGCGCCGCCAGCCGCCGCGAAAGCAGGCGCCGTGGTGCAGATGCACCAGTGCTGCGGGAGCTGCGGCGTACACGGTCACCAGCATGATATTGCCCGCCAGTCGGGGATCCCGGTGTCTGACGATCGGGCCTTCTGGGGCGCGCTCGGCTGTTCGTGCTTCGCATTTTAACGCGCCAGCCGGATGTGTCGTTAACGGCATATCCGGCATTTTCACCTTCAGAGATAGCGCGAATGCAACAATTTGTGTCAATCTTAGTCGATCCCGTACAGTGAAGGTGAATACATGGACGACCTTTTAATCCCCGGCTGCATCATTCTGTTCTTCGCACTGGTCGTGGTGCCTGTTCTGGCGATTGTCGCCATCAGCCGAAGTTCAACGACGCGTGATGAGCTTGCCCGCTTACGCCGTCGGGTGGAGGAGCTTGAACAACGTGGCGTTGTTGCCCCTGCGATGACACCGACGGCAGCGGCACCGGTTCAGCCTGCGGAGACGGTTATGGAGAGCGACCCAGCTCCGATTCCGGTGGCGGCACCTGAACCTGAACCCAAACCGGCTCACGTCAACCCCTGGCGCTCGCATACGCCGCAGAACACGGCAAGCGCCGAGAAAATCGTCGAAAGAGACGTCCCTGTTGCCGCCGCGCAACCCTCCGCCTTTGGCGGTGTGATGTCATCGCTGGTGCGCTGGTTTATGCAGGGCAATCCGCTGGCTAAGCTGGGGATCCTGCTTCTCTTCCTCGGTCTCTCTTTCCTGTTGCGCTATACGGTCGAGCACTCCCTGTTCCCGCTTGAACTGCGTCTGGTTGCGGCGGCGCTGTTTGCGATTGTCCTGCTGGCGATAGGCTGGCGTCTGCGACATAAACAGCCGATCTATGCCCTCATTTTGCAGGGTGGCGCGACAGGTGCGCTCTATCTTACCGTCTTTGGCGCGTTTCGCCTCTGGCAAATGCTGCCGATGACGCTGGCCTTTGTGCTGCTGGTGGTTATCTGTGCGGCGAGCGTAGGACTGGCGATTCTGCAAAAAGCGCTCAGTCTGGCGATGCTGGCAAGCCTCGGTGGCTATCTTGCCCCACTGCTGCTTTCGACGGGAAGCGGTAACTATGTCGCGCTGTTCTCTTTCTATTTGCTGCTTTCGGTCGGCATTCTGGCGATCAGCGCCTGGCAACACTGGCGCGAGCTTAATCTGCTCGGCCTGCTTTTTACCTTTGGCGTTGGCGGTCTCTGGGGGCTGGATGACTATCAGCCAGCGTATTACCTGAACTGCCAATTGTTCCTGATAGCCAACATTCTGCTTTTTGGCGTGCTGAGCGTGGCGCTCTCGTTACGGGCGCAAGAGAAAGGCAGGCAGATTATTGATGGCGTTTTGTTGTTTGCGCCGCCGCTGATCGGTTTTGGCATGCAGTACGCCATTATCCGCCACTGGGAATATGGTCCGGCGCTCAGCGCGTTGGGCTACGGCGGTTTTTATCTGGTGCTGGCCTGGCTGGCATTACGTCGCTACCCGTCACAGGGCCGACCGCTGGTGCTGGCGGCACTGGCGCTGGGCGGCGCGTTTACCACGCTGGCGATCCCGCTGGCGCTGTCGGCGCAGTGGACGGCCATGGCCTGGGCGCTGGAAGGGGTGGGGATCCTGTGGCTGGGAGTACAACAGCAGCAGCGACGCATGAGTTACAGCGGTACCGCACTGCTGGTGCTGGCGCTCGGCAGCGCGCTGTGGGCGCAGGCGAACGACACCACTGCGCTTTCGCTGATGCTGATCTTTGCCGTCCTTAGCGTTTGCTGGCTGGCAGGGGCGTGGCTGTGGCGCAAGATTCATCTGCGCGGCAGCATGGGACTGCTGGCGGGCGGGGTGATTTTCTGGATTGTGGCGCTCGCGGGCGCGGCGCAGTGGCTGTTGACCTCCGATTCGCAGGTGATGGCGGGCGTGCTGGCGCTGATGGCCGTGTCGGTCTGTGGCTGGCGATTTGCCGCCGCACGCCTGACGTGGCAGGCGCTGGATACCTGCAAATGGTTGCTGTGGCCGATGATGCTGGTGGCGCTGCTGTTTCAGATTTCTCAGCAGCAGATTTTTGCCGCAGGCTGGCAGAATCTGGCCTGGTGTCTGGCATTGCCGGCGGCGGTGGCGTTGCTCTGGCGTGATGCTGAGGCGTTGCCGCCGCGTCTTTCCAGGCTGGCGCATCTCTCATTCTTCTGGATTATTCTGTTGGCGCTGGCGGCGGAACTGTTCTGGTTTGCCCGCGACCTGCCGTGGGGCATGGCGGCCTGGGGCAGCGGTGTGGCAATGGCGGCAGGCGGTGCGCTGATTTTCCTCGTCGCAATGGCCGTTCGTCGTCAGTTCTGGCCGTTCCGGGTCTGGCCCGCGCTGTATGCCTGTCAGGCGCTGATTCCCGTCGCGGCGGCATTGATCGGGCTGTTAGTGCTGACCAATTTGCAGGACGGCGTAGTCTACCGTCAGACCTGGCTACCGCTGCTCAATCCGCTGGAAGAAGGGGCGGCTTTTGCATTACTGGGATTGATCGTGTTTTATCGCGCCTGCCTGCGCTTTTTCCCGGTGCAGGTGTCGGTATGTCGTCCGTGGCCAGTGGTTGCCCTGGCCGCACTTGGCTTCTGGTGGCTGAACGGTATGCTGTTGCGCGCGTTGGCCTGGTATGGCGACGTGGCGTGGAACATGGAAGCGCTGTGGCATTCTCGGCTGATTCAGACCTGTTTTGCGCTGTTCTGGATGCTGGCGGCGCTGGTGGTGATGCTGCGCGCGACTCGCTATCGTTCACGCCGGGAATGGCTGTGCGGGGCGGCATTATTAGGGATTGTGATTGTGAAACTGATGTTGGTGGACAGCGCGCGTGGCGGCGGCCTGGCGCGTGCGGTTGCGTTTATCGGTGTGGCTATACTGGTGCTCATTGTCGGGTATTTTTCACCGTTACCGCCCAAAGCTGGAGAAGAAAAATGAAATGGATGAAAGCGGTATTATGTAGTGTGCTACTGGGCGTGGCAGGAACAGCCATCGGCAGTGATGACGTGAAGGAGTCACCGAGGGATTACGCGACGGGCGTTATGCTGGAAACGCTCGGCACATCGCCGTGGTATCGCGTGTCGCTCCCGCAGGCGGTGTACCTGGGGACCGCCTGGCCAGATTTGCGCGATGTCCGCGTTTTTAATCATGCGGGGGAGACGGTGCCGTTTACGCTGGTGGCGCAGAAAACCCAACCCGTTACGCCGCAAACGTTCACGCTGAGACTCTACCCTCTGGATATGTCGCCCGTCCCGCCGCGTGAGGAGGGGAGACGTAGCGGGGAATCTTTTGTCTTACGCTCGAAGACCGGCATTGAAATTCATCTGGAAAGTGATGACGTTAAAACTGTCTGGCAGAGCTATTTACTGATT
>NZ_JBFWLF010000376.1:0-3527 GCF_050252275.1 Citrobacter sp.
CGGTATTCCGTGGTTTAACCGCATGGAAACCGGCGTGAATGAAGCCGCGAAGAAACTGGATGTGAATGCTTACCAGACTGGCCCTTCCACACCGGATCCGGCTCAGCAGGTAAAAGTGATTGAAGATCTCATTGCCAAGAACGTTAACGCGATCATTGTGGTACCTAATGACGCCAAGGTGCTTGAGCCCGTGCTTAAAAAAGCGCGCGATAAGGGTATTGTCGTCCTGACTCACGAATCGCCAGATCAGCAAATCGGCCAGTGGGATATCGAAACGATCGACAGCGAGAAGTACGCGCAGGCTAACGTTGACGAGCTGGCGAAGGATATGGGCGGGAAAGGCGGCTATGCCATTTACGTCGGCTCGCTGACCGTGCCGTTGCACAACGCCTGGGCCGATTACGCCATCAAGTACCAGAAAGAAAAATACCCGGAGATGTTTGAAGTCACCACTCGTCTGCCGGTGGCTGAGAGCATCGACAAATCCTACTCCACGACGCTGGACCTGATGAAAACCTATCCGCAGATGAAGGGCATCATTGGCTTCGGTTCGCTGGGTCCGATTGGTGCCGGTCAGGCAGTACAGAAAAAACGCGCGAAAGATAAAATTGCCGTGGTGGGGATTGCAATGCCCGCACAGGCAGCGCCTTATCTGATGCGTGGCGACATCAAAAAAGCGATGCTGTGGGATCCAAAAGATGCCGGTTACGCGCTGGTGACCGTGGCAGATCAGTTGCTGCAGGGCAAAGAGGTCACGCCAGATCTGACCATTGAAGGATTAGGGAAAGCCGATGTCGACATGGAGAAGAAAGTGATCCGCTTTAACAAGATCCTCGAAGTCACCAAAGACAACGCGCAATCACTCGGTTTCTAAGGCTCCAGCCACCACCAGGGAAACCTAACGCCGACCGTCTGGTCGGCGCTACCAACAGGCTTAACACTCTGCGCCCGTCAGGGCGCTCGCAGGGGTATTGTCCATGACAGACACCACCGCATTTATCACTCTTGAGAATATCAGCAAGCAATTCCCGGGCGTGCTGGCGCTGGATAATGTGAATCTGACGCTGAAAAAAGGCGAAGTTCACTGTCTGGCAGGACAGAACGGTTGCGGTAAAAGCACCATTATTAAAGTGATTTCCGGAGTCTATCAGCCGGAAAAAGGAGCGCAGATCCTGCTGGATGGCAAACTGTTTCACCAGTTGTCACCACAGCTCTCTTCGCATTACGGCATCCAGGTTATCTATCAGGATTTATCCCTCTTTCCTAACTTCAGCGTGGCGGAGAATATTGCCGTCAACCGCTACCTGCCCGGCGGCGACATCTGGGTGCGGCGCGGTACGATGAAGCAACAGGCGCTGGCGGCAATGAAGCGGATTGGCGTCAGCATCGATCCCGATAAAAAAGTGGAAAAACTCTCCATTGCCGACCGTCAGCTCGTCGCGATTTGTCGCGCCATTGCCGCCGACGCGCGTCTGGTGATTATGGACGAACCCACCGCTTCCCTGACGCGCCAGGAGGTCAACGGCCTGCTGCGAGTGGTCAATGAACTGAAAGCCGACGGGATTTGCGTGGTGTTCGTCAGCCACCGTCTCGATGAGGTGATGGAAGTGGCGGACCGCATCAGCGTAATGCGCGACGGCAAACTGGTGGGGACGTATCCCGCCAGCGAACTCGACAGCCATGAACTGGCATTCCTGATGACCGGTCAACGCTTCCACTACAGTCCGCTGCCGGAAAAACCGCCGGTTGAACAGGAGCCAATGCTGGAACTGCGCAACCTGAGCCGCAAAGGAAAATATCAGGACATCAACCTGTCGCTGCGCAGCGGCGAGATCGTGTCAATTGTCGGCCTGCTTGGTGCAGGCCGCACCGAGCTCTGCCTGAGTCTGTTTGGCATGACGCATCCGGACAGCGGGGAAATTCGCATTAACGGGAAACCGGTTCAACTGCGCAACAACCATGACGCTATCAGACACGGGATCGGCTATGTCTCGGAAGATCGCCTGACCCAGGGGCTGATCATGGAACAGTCGATCTACGACAACACGATTGTCACGGTCTTTGACAAACTGCATACCCGCAGCGGCCTGCTCGATCACGGTAAAGCCAAAACGCTGGTCGCCGATCTGATCCGTGAACTGAACATTAAAGTTTCCGATCCGCAGTTGCCGGTCAAAACGCTCTCCGGCGGCAACGCCCAGCGTATCGCCATCGCCAAATGGGTGGCGACCCAACCGCATATCCTGATCCTGGACTCCCCAACGGTGGGGGTTGATATCGCCAACAAAGAGGGGATCTACCAGATCGCCCGCAATCTAGCGGAACAAGGCATGGCGGTGCTGATGATTTGCGATGAGATCCCGGAAGCGTATTACAACAGCCACCGCGTACTGGTCATGCGTCGCGGAAAGCTGGTTGCCGAGTTTAATCCGCATCGCTGTCGTGAAGAGGACATTGCAGAGGTGGTCGAGGTCATCCATGAATAACTTTCATCTCTCCCGTTTAATCGGGCACCATGAATTCTGGCTGGGCCTGCTGGTGATTGCGCTTGCCGTTGGGCTGAGCGTCAGCACTGACGAGTTCCTGTCACTCGGTAATCTGACGGACGTCGCCACCAGCTACGCCATTCTCGGTATTCTCGCCTGCGGGCTGTTTGTCGTGCTGATCTCCGGCGGAATCGATATTTCGTTCCCGGCGATGACGGCGATAGCGCAATACGCGATGGCAAGCTGGGTGATCGCCCACGGCGGCAACTTTCTGCTGGCGCTGACCATCGCCATCGCCGTCGGGTTATTGCTCGGGCTGATTAACGGCTTTCTGGTCTACTGGCTGCGCGTGCCCGCTATCATCATCACCATCGCCACGCTTAACGTCTATTACGGTCTGCTGGTTTACGCCACCAAAGGCACCTGGCTGTACGGCTTCCCGGACTGGTTCATGAACGGTATCAACTGGTTCTCGTTCACCGCGGCAGATGGCTATGACTACGGTATTACCCTGCCGTTACTGTGTCTGGCGGCAGTGATCGTCTTCACCGCTATCCTGATGAACTACACCCGTCTCGGTCGCCAGATTTACGCGATGGGCGGTAACCGCGACGCCGCCTCCCGCCTCGGGCTGAATCTGTTGAAGCTGCATTTCTATGTCTACGGCTACATGGGTATTCTGGCCGGCGTCGCCGCCGTCGTGCAGGCGCAGATCACCCAGTCCGTCGCACCAAACTCGCTGCTCGGTTTTGAGCTGACGGTGCTGGCGGCGGTGGTGCTCGGCGGCACCAGCATGAGCGGCGGTCGGGGCACATTGACCGGAACGCTGCTGGGGGTGATTCTGCTGGCCTTTTTGCAAAATGGTCTGACGCTGCTCAGCGTCTCCTCGTACTGGCACACCGTTTTCAGCGGCATCATTATCCTGGTCAGCATCAGCGCCACCGCGTGGAACGAAAAACGCAAACTGGCAAGGGAGCTTTGAGATGAAAGCGTTCGCAAGAGTATTACCCGGTGATGCCATCATCCGCCTGCAGTGCGTGA
>NZ_JBFWLF010000377.1:0-3469 GCF_050252275.1 Citrobacter sp.
CGCGATCAACAACCTGTTTGACTGCTTCAATTTTAAACTCTTCGGGATAACGCTTACCGCTCATGGGCACCTCTCTTTAAGCCATCTTAAATGACTCTGAGGTGTCTGTTAAACCCGTGGCGATTCACTCCCGTTGTTATCCGCATTGTTGCCGATAGTGAGCAAGAAGCCCGCGAGTGGTATTCCCGCTGGGATCTTATCTTTGCCGCTAAAATTCGCTCTGAATGTTCGCTTTATCAGTACAGCAGCGGCGCGTTTGAACTGGATGTTGCAAAACTGGGAGGTAGCCATGTTTAACCTCCAGACCCTTACAGCTAAAGCCCGCGAGCTGCGCGGCAACGTGGTAAAAGCCACTACCACGAAAGGCACCCGCACCATGACCCCCGTCTACGAACGGGAAGAACAGCGCAAGCTGCGCGAACGTATCCAGCAGACACAGCCGGAATGGGTGCTGCTTTGGTGGGATATTGCGACCGTTACCGGCTGGCGTACCAGCGACGTGTGCAACTTCCGTTACTCGTGCATCAACTGGGAAACCGGTATTGCGACCATCATCGTTGCGAAGCAGACCAAAGCAGCAGAAGCTAGGGCGACCCGGAAGGGGATCGAAATTGTTCGCCAGCAGCGCAAGGATGCGGCACGCCTTGCGGGTGATCACATCGCGTACATGCACTGGGATAGTGTTAGCTGCGACGAGCTGGCCGCCGGCATGACCGATGAGGAACAGGCTATCGTGTTTGAGCTGGTGGCAAAGGCTGAAGTTAAGCACGACACCAAGCAGCTGCCGCCGGGCATCATTAAGCGACTGCGCGAACGTCAGGAGCGTAATCTGGTGGATGATGACCTGGTATTTTCGCGTTCTCAGATTGAAAGTAACCGTTGTCAGTCTCTGGAAGGTAGCGTGAGCCGCCAGACGATCTGGAAGAAACTGCACAACGTTACCCGTGTAATCAATACCCGTCTGCGCCTGAGCGCCTACTCCAGCCGCAAAATTGCAGCCTTTAATCTCATGTCCGCCGGTGGCGAACAGGGCTTGCTGGTCGCCTCTGAAATGCTCGGGCACAGTAACCCGGCAATCACCCGGACTTATCTCCAGTTGGGGAGCAAGGCCGCGGCTATCCAGACACGTCTCGCGATGGAGGTTACCGCATGATGAATGCCAATCTTTCTGTGATCGAAGGCCAAATAACAAGACTTCATGCATTACTACAGGCAACCCGGCTTGCAGTGGTCGAGCTTGATTTATCAGATGTTGATGCATTGCTTCAGATGGCTGTTGAAATGTCTTTATCTACCTGCCATGACGTTCACGACCTCGTCGGGGGTGATGATGAATGACATTTATGATCTGGTGCGCCGGGCAGACGGCAAAGCTGTTTATAGTTTTCCGGTTGGTGGCCGATATCTGGTGGACACGTCTAACGGTATACAAACAATGCGCCCATTGCTGGGCGATGAAATGATTTTCTCTGTAGAGAGCGCAGCCCGCTTTCTGATGAAAATTGGTTATCAGGTAATTCCTCCGGCTGCATGAGGTAAATAAATATGACGATTAAAAATTCCGGCTTAGCTGCTGGCGGCCACGCTCACCCTGAAATCAGGCCGGGCGATAAATGGAAAGACAACCGGGGCGGGATCGTAATTATCGAAAGTTACCGATTCAACAGAGTGACATATTACCGCGAAGGATATGACTCCCCTTGTATTTGCACACCAGGACGGCTGGAGCGTGAATTTACTTTTGTATCTGCCGCGCCTTTTTCAGAAACGAAAGATATTGATCGAATTATGCAGGTGCAGGGCGCTGAAAGAATTCGTGTTATGCGTGAAATTATCCGGGAACGGGGTAGTAAATAATGAAAAATGCACCAAACCTTAAAAAGCAGCCGGCGGATCTCATGGAAGAGGCTATTATCTTTGCCGGCGCTGATGCCTGGACGTTCGCCAAAGCATGGCAGGAAATGAACCCGATTGGCGACATGGTGCCGCCGGTTGTGCTGGATAAAAAGCAGCTGGCAGAGCTGGAGAATATCCGCATTGTGGATGACGGCCGGCTCTATGCCCGGGTTTACCGTGGCGGGCATCTGACAGAACGGCAGATAACCATTCTCGCAACAAAGCTGGCGGTGGCCGGCGTGGAGCGAGCGCAATTCTACTCTGAAGGTTATGAGCTTCTGGAGGACTGGACGCCGCAGCTGCCGCGCCTCAAAGCCGATGCGGAAGCCGGCAAAAGCATGGTGATTGGCAAACCACTGACGGATGTAAACCTCCGTGACCTGGCTGATAACGAAAAGGCGCTCATACTGGCCGCACGTTATACCGGCATTGCGATTCATGAAAACAGCGAATGCGTGTACGTCTACCGCTCCGGCATCTGGGAGAAAACGTCTCTGCTCGAATTGAGTCGCGAAATGGTGGCTATCTACAACGAGAACAAAACCAACTTCAGCAAGCGCGCGATCAACAACATTATCGACGCCCTGAAAATCGTTATCCCGGTAATGGGTGAGCCGCAGCGCAGTCTGATCCCCTTTGCTAACGGCGTCTACGATATGGAAACCGGCATTTTCTCCGACCACAGCCAGGATAACTGGCTGACCAACCATAACGGCGTGACCTATACGCCGGCGGTGCCGGGCGAAAACCTCCGTGACCACGCGCCGAACTTCCATAAGTGGCTAAGTTACGCATCAGATAGAGACGCAATTAAGATGCAGCGTATTGCTGCTGCGCTCTTTATGGTGCTGGCGAACCGCTACGACTGGCAGCTGTTCCTCGAGATAACCGGAGAGGGCGGCAGCGGGAAAAGCGTCTTTACCCATATCGCCACGATGCTGGCCGGCGCGCATAACACCGCCAGCGGGAACATGGCGGCGCTCGACAGCGCGCGCGGGCGTGCGCAGTTCGTCGGCAAGAGCATGATAACGCTTCCTGATCAGCCCAAATATTCAGGAGAGGGCACCGGGATAAAAGCGATAACCGGCGGGGATGCCGTGGAGATCGACCCGAAGCACGAGCACCAGTACACCGCCGTTCTGCGGGCGGTGGTTGTGGCCACGAACAATACGCCGATGATTTTCACCGAACGTGCCGGCGGCGTTTCCCGGCGCCGCGTGATTTTCCAGTTTAACCGGCGCGTCAGCGAAGAGGATAAGGATCCCGAACTGGCAGAAAAGATATCCGCTGAAATTCCGGTGGTTGTTCGCCGGCTGCTGGCGAACTTTGCGAACCCGGAAAAAGCGCGGGCGCTGCTGCTGGAGCAACGGAACAGCGAAGAAGCACTGGAGGTGAAGCAAAAAACGGATCCCCTGTACGCCTTCTGTGCGCATCTTGAGCGCCTGGCCGACTGCGCCGGAATGCTGGTGGGCAACCGTAACCCACCACATTATCCGCGCGTTTATCTTTATCACGCTTACCTGGCATTCCTGGAGGCCAACGGTTTCGACAAGCCGCTGACACTGAATAAATT
>NZ_JBFWLF010000378.1:0-3460 GCF_050252275.1 Citrobacter sp.
TACGTACCAAAATTGTTGGGTTCAAATTTTGGTGGAGCTAAGCGGGATCGAACCGCTGACCTCTTGCATGCCATGCAAGCGCTCTCCCAGCTGAGCTATAGCCCCATTACGTAAAGCTTGTCGAGTTGACGGGCGGCATCATATGAATTCCCTTCGCATGTGTCAACGGCAAATTGAAAGCGCCGATTCTAATCGCTGAAAAAGCAGACAAATGAAGAACAATGCGCAACAACTCGCATTCAGTAGTTAAACACGTCACGGTTTCCACTAAAATGGTGCTATAAAATGAACCACTAATTAACCACACGACTACTCAGGGAATCGTTATGTTCAAGGAACGGATGACGCCAGAAGAACTCGCGAATCTGACGGGTTACAGCCGACAGACTATTAATAAATGGGTGCGAAAAGAAGGTTGGGCGACATCACCAAAACCAGGCGTTCAGGGCGGTAAAGCGCGACTGGTGCATGTTAACGAACAGGTTCGTGAATATATCCGCAGCGCAGAACGCTCAGCGGAAGGATTGTCTGACACCTTCTCACCCCCTGGCGATGCCTCGCTGGAAGCACTCCTGATCAAGCTGGTGAAAGAGATGACGCCTGCTGAACAAAAACACTTTACCTCTTTGCTACTGCGGGAAGGGATTACCGGTTTATTACAACGCTTAGGGATCCGCGACAGCAAATAATATGAAAAGATTACGCAGCAAAATGACCACCGAAGAACTGGCAGATTGCCTCGGTGTCGCTAAGCAAACCGTGAATCGTTGGATACGTGAACAAAAATGGGAAACGGAAAAATTTCCAGGTGTTAAAGGTGGTCGGGCAAGACTCGTTCATATCGATACACGCGTGCGGGAGTTTATTTTGAACATCCCGGCGTTTCGTAACCATTCTGCATTTTATCAGGCTGAAGAGCCGCTGGCCGAGTACAATCCCGTCGTACGCAGTCATGCCTATAGGCAAATTATTGATGCCGTGGAAAATATGTCCGCTGCGGAACAGGAAAAGTTAGCGCTATTCCTTTCACGTGAAGGTATCCGTGGTTTCCTTACACGCCTGGGTCTGAACGATTCTGAGTAATGCAAAGAAAAACGGCAGAGTCTCCCCTGCCGTTTCATTAATGCGGCGATCGCTTACTGCTGCGCTTCACGCTCCGCAATAAAAGCCAGAGCTTTATTGATGCGCTCAATGCTGCGAGTTTTTCCAATCGCGTGCACCGTTACGTCTAAGCCAGGAGACTGGCCCGCACCGGTTACCGCCACACGTAACGGCATACCGACTTTACCCATCCCCACTTCCAGCTCATCAGCAGTAGCCTGAATCGCATGATGCACGTTTTCAGCCGTCCACTCGGTAATGGTTGCCAGTTTGTCGCGCACCACTTCCAGCGGCTGACGCGCCACCGGACGCAGGTGTTTCTTCGCGGCATCGGCATCAAACTCGGCAAAGTCTTCGTAGAAGTAACGGCAGCTCTGCGCCATCTCTTTCAGTGTTTTGCAACGCTCGCCCAGCAGTTTCACCAGTTCAGCCAACTCCGGGCCGTTACGGGTATCGATGTTTTCCTGCTCGATGTGCCACTGCAGATGCGTTGCCACATACTCCGGTGCCAGCGAGTTAATGTAGTGATGGTTCAGCCACTGCAGTTTTTCCGTGTTGAACGCACTGGCGGATTTGCTGACCGCTCCAAGGGAGAACAGCTTGATCATCTCTTCACGCGTGAAGATCTCCTGATCGCCGCTGGACCAGCCCAGACGCACCAGGTAGTTCAGCAGCGCTTCCGGCAGATAGCCGTCATCACGATACTGCATTACACTCACCGCGCCGTGACGTTTGGACAGTTTTTTACCGTCGTCGCCGTTGATCATAGAGACGTGGGCGTACACCGGCACTGGCGCGTTCAGCGCTTTCAGAATGTTGATCTGGCGCGGGGTATTGTTGATATGGTCTTCACCACGAATGACGTGGGTGATCTCCATATCCCAGTCGTCCACCACTACACAAAAGTTATAAGTCGGGGAACCGTCGGTGCGGCGGATGATCAGATCGTCCAGCTCCTGATTGCTGAATTCGATCGGGCCACGGATCTGGTCGTCAAAAATGACAGAGCCGTCCTGCGGGTTGGCAAAACGGACAACACAAGGCTCATCATCAGCGTGATGTTCATGACCATGACGGCAACGACCGTCGTAGCGCGGCTTTTCACCCTTCGCCATCTGCTCTTCACGCAGTGCGTCCAGGCGTTCTTTGGAGCAGTAACATTTATAGGCCGTGCCCGCTTCCAGCATCTCATCAATCACTGCGTTATAACGATCGAAACGTTTAGTCTGGAAGTACGGACCTTCGTCCCATTCCAGACTCAGCCAGTTCATACCGTCCATAATGGCTTCGATAGCTTCCGGCGTGGAACGTTCGAGATCGGTGTCTTCAATACGCAGCACAAACTCACCGCCGTGATTACGTGCAAAAAGCCAGGAGTAGAGAGCAGTACGCGCACCACCGACGTGCAGATAGCCTGTCGGGCTTGGCGCGAAGCGAGTTTTGATTTTCATGAAATGGCCTTACGTTTATAAAGATGCCGACAACCGGCAAATCCGGGAAAAATGGAATGGCCGATATTCTATCACTGTGAAGTAAATCCTCAATGTTGTTACCGGGTAAACGCCGTACAGAACCCTTTTTGTTTAGAAATCATGCGCCAGAGACCGTTTCACGATCGTTTTGCTTAAAATTACGACGAACAAACAATTTCTTTAGAAAATGCGTTGACTCATTTTCAACTCTCCCTATAATGCGACTCCACACAGCGGGGGTGATTAGCTCAGCTGGGAGAGCACCTCCCTTACAAGGAGGGGGTCGGCGGTTCGATCCCGTCATCACCCACCAACTACTTTATGTAGTCTCCGCCGTGTAGATAAGAAATTGAGAAGTGGGTGATTAGCTCAGCTGGGAGAGCACCTCCCTTACAAGGAGGGGGTCGGCGGTTCGATCCCGTCATCACCCACCACTTTCTCGCCAGCTAAATTTCTTATTGTGAAGTACCGAAGTGGGTGATTAGCTCAGCTGGGAGAGCACCTCCCTTACAAGGAGGGGGTCGGCGGTTCGATCCCGTCATCACCCACCACTTCGGGTCGTTAGCTCAGTTGGTAGAGCAGTTGACTTTTAATCAATTGGTCGCAGGTTCGAATCCTGCACGACCCACCAATGTAGAAAGGCGCCCTAAAGGCGCCTTTTTGCTATGCGCAGAATGTAACGATTCGAACCTGCTGCAGGTTCGGGTCTCACGCAGTGAGACAACGGAGCCGCTTGCGGCGACGGCCCGAAGGGCGAGCAAAGCGAGTCATCCTGCACGACCCACCAATGTAGAAAGGCGCCCTAAAGGCGCCTTTTTGCTATGTACTGTTTGTCAGATTCGAGCCTGTACCGAGTCTGGGGAATTTCATGCCAAATCAAGCACGCT
>NZ_JBFWLF010000379.1:0-3411 GCF_050252275.1 Citrobacter sp.
ATCTTGGGGCCTGCCGCCGATGGATCCGCATATCATTACGGCGCGTGCCTACGAGCCGTTTATCGAACTCCTGCGGGCGAATATGCAAAACTGCGGCGCGCTGCGCATCGATCATGTCATGTCGATGCTGCGGTTGTGGTGGATCCCCTACGGTGAAACCGCCGACCACGGCGCCTATGTTCACTATCCGGTCGACGACCTGTTGTCGATTCTGGCGCTGGAAAGTCAGCGTCACCATTGCATGGTGATTGGTGAAGACCTGGGTACCGTTCCGGTGGAGATTGTTGGCAAACTGCGAACCAGCGGCGTGTACTCTTACAAAGTGCTCTATTTCGAGAACGACCATGAGAAGAACTACCGTGCGCCGAAAGCGTATCCGGAACAATCAATGGCTGTCGCGACGACGCATGATCTTCCTACGCTCAAAGGTTATTGGGACAGCGGTGATTTGACGCTGGGCAAAGCGCTGGGACTGTATCCTGATGAAGTGGTGCTGCGCGGACTGTATCAGGACCGTGAGCGGGCGAAACAAGGGCTATTAGATGCGCTGCACAAGTACGGTTGCCTGCCAAAACGTGCCGGGCGTAAAGCTTCGCTGATGGCGATGACGCCGATGCTCAATCGGGGGATGCAGCGTTATATCGCCGACAGTAACAGTGCGTTATTAGGGTTGCAGCCGGAAGACTGGCTGGATATGGCGGAACCGGTCAACATTCCGGGGACCAGTTCAGAGTACAAAAACTGGCGTCGTAAGCTCTCCGTGACTCTTGAAGCGATGTTTGCCGATGAACGGGTGAACAAGCTGATTAAGGATCTGGATAAACGGCGAAAAGCGGCAGCGAAGAAGACGTAAAAATAAAGAACCCGCCAACTGGCGGGTTCTTTTTAGCGTTAAACCACCGTTCCCAGCAGCAGACAGCCAATCAGTCCGCAGACAGAGATAATGGTTTCCAGCATCGACCAGGACTTGATAGTCTCGCCGATTGTCAGGTTAAAGTACTCTTTGAACAGCCAGAAGCCAGGGTCGTTTACGTGAGAGAAGATAACGCTACCGGAACCGACAGCGATAACCATCAGCTCAGGGCTGACGCCGGTGGTCGCGATCAGCGGTGCGACAATCCCACCCGCCGTAATTGCGGCAACGGTAGCAGAACCCAGCGCGATACGCAGAACGGCGGCGATAGACCATGCCATCAGCAGCGGAGAGATATTGGTTTCGTGCATCATGGACGCAATGTATTTGTCCACGCCGCTGTCGACCAGCACCTGCTTGAACGCACCGCCACCGCCGATGATCAACAGCATCATCGCGATAATTTTGATGGAAGAGGTCAGCGTATCGTTAATCTGATCCATGGAACGGCCACGGTTCAGACCGAAGGTGAACAGGGCGATCAGGACTGCAATCAGGGTTGCCATCACCGGGTCACCAAAGAACTCGGCAACAGGCAGGAACGCATGGCCTTTCGGCAGGATCATCTCTGCAATAGCGCGCATTGCCATCAGTACCACCGGAACCAGTGAGGTCCAGACGCTGACGCCAAAGCTCGGCATCTCTTCTTCCGTGAAGGTTTTCGCGCTGTACAGACCTTCCGGGATCGGCTTATCGATGCCTTTCAGGCAGCGAGCGAAGACCGGACCCGCCAGAATGACGGTCGGGATTGCCAGGATCGTACCAAACAGCAGGGTTTTACCCATGTCGGCATGGAAAATGGTCGCGATAGCGGTCGGGCCTGGGTGCGGGGGCAGGAAGCCGTGCGTGACGGAGAGCGCCGCAGCCATCGGAACACCGACATACAGCAGCGGGATGTTAGCCGCGGCGGCAATAGTGAACACCAGCGGCAGCATCAGCACAAAGCCCACTTCGTAGAACAGGGCAAAACCGACGGTGAAACCGGTTAATACCACGGCCCACTGAATGTGTTTCTTACCAAATTTCGCAATCAGCGTGGTGGCGATACGTTGCGCACCCCCGCAGTCTGCCAGCATTTTGCCGAGCATGGCACCAAAGCCCATAATCAGGGCAAGACTTCCCAGGGTGCCGCCGACACCCGCTTTGATGGAGCCAATGACTTTATCGAGCGGCATTCCTTGCATCAATCCAACCGCAAGCGCCACCAGGACGAGAGCGATGAAACCGTTCATTTTGAAGCGGATCATCAGGAGTAATAACAAAATTACACCGATAGCAACGATGACTAATGGCATGATTTACCTGGCCTTTCAATTTGTTATGGGTAACGTCAATGTTTTGACGACAAACTACGTTTGTCCCAACCGGGAACAGAGACGTAACGGCACCTCGACGGATTACCCTTAAAACTATCTAGTTTAGTCGGATGTGATGTGTGTGTTTGGTGCCCATATGAATGATACGGGTAACATAGGGTGATTGAGAATCACCCCGGCAGGCAAAATTTAAATTATGCGAGGCAGGTCAAATTATCGAAGAGGATATTGCAAAAGACGCAAAGAGGGGCGCTATGCCCGATAAGCGTTAGCGCCATCGGGCATACGCGAGCAGCGAACTTAGTAGTAGGAGTGTTCGCCGCGCTGGTGTTCGGTCAGGTCGCGAACGCCTTTCAGTTCCGGGAACTCGTTCAGCAGCTGCTTCTCGATCCCTTCTTTCAGGGTCACATCGACCATGGAACAGCCGTTACAGCCGCCACCAAACTGCAGAATGGCGTAGCCTTCGTCGGTGATCTCCATCAGAGAGACACGACCACCGTGACCGGCAAGCTGCGGGTTGATTTGCGACTGGAGCATATACTCCACGCGTTCCATCAGCGGCGCATCGTCAGCCACTTTACGCATTTTCGCGTTCGGCGCTTTTAGCGTCAGTTGGGAACCCAGTTGATCGGTCACGAAATCGATCTCAGCGTCTTCCAGATAGGGCGCGCTCAGCTCATCAACATAAGCGGTCAGCAGGTCAAATTTCAGGGCAGTGTCGGTTGCTTCCACGGCGTCCGGCGGACAATAAGAAACGCCACATTCAGCGTTAGGCGTACCGGGATTAATCACAAATACACGGATTTGTGTCCCTTCTTCCTGATTTGCCAGCAGTTTGGCAAAGTGCGCTTGTGCAGCATCGGAAATACGGATCATAGTAATGGCCTAATAGTTGACTATTTTAGTTGGTTATAATACGCCCATCATCGAGGCTCTACAAGGTTCGACACAGGCACCATACCTGGACAGTCGCCGCGCCGTTGCGTAAAAGCAGCTGTGCGATCTCCGCGACGGTACTCCCGGTCGTGATGACATCATCCACAACAACCATATGGAGTCCCTTCACCGGTAATTCAAGGCGAAAGGCATTTTTCAGGTTGCGCTTGCGCAATCTGGCACTGAGATGGTGCTGAGTGGCGGTAGGGCGAATGCGCGTAACGCTTCGACTGTCCCAGGGACAGC
>NZ_JBFWLF010000380.1:0-3402 GCF_050252275.1 Citrobacter sp.
GACATGTTCACATTCCAGTTGCGCATAAATTAAGCCCCGGTCACGTATTTCATACGGATCTTCCGGGTTAAATTGCAGTAACGCTTCGCTCGCTCGCAGCGCCAGCTCCATCTGTTGTTCTTCCATTAAGGAAGATTTCAGCGTGTCCAGCAGCTTGCGAATCACTTCCGCGTTATCCGCTTCATCCAGGTCCTCGTTAAATAACTCAGCGACCGGACTGATATTCCCCTTCAGCCACACTTCCAGCGTATGCTCATTCAACGTTTCCCCGTTAAACGGGTTGATGAGCCACATCTCGCCTTCCAGCGACTCGATACGCAAAATAAGCTGCGTCGGGAATATCACCGGCACCAGCGGTAATGACAATCGGTTGGCAATCCACAGTAAAATTGCCCCCAGTGACACCGCACTGCCCTGGCGGTTCTTCAGTACCTGGTCAAGCCATAGCGCGTCGGACAAGCGGTAAACGCCGCGGGTGTCAGTAAAGCCCCACTCGCCGTAGAAAAGTGCCAGCAATTTTTCCAGTTGCTCATCCTGAGACAAAAGCTGGCTAATTTCTTCTTGCGCCAGGCTGACCAGACGTTCCAGCTCGTCATAGACAGTTTGCGAAGGGAAATCCAGGCGGATCGATTCCGATGCCAGGATCATCCCGTCGCACAATGGCGCTTTGTTAAATTCGAAATCAGCTAACGACCTCATGACTTACCCCAGTAACGGTATTTTTGTGGTGGCGAGTTTAATGATGATGTACAGCACCACCAGCGCCAGCGGGAACGCGATTAATCGCGCCTGCCGACTGCGCGCCCGACGGTAATCGAGCGCAATAAAACCCAAAACGATGTAAATGATAACTCCAAACAGCTTCTCAGTCAGCCATGTCCCCTGCTCCGTGAATGGCAGGATGTGCGTTTTAGCGATCAACCCCACACCAGTGAGCAACAAAACGGTGTCAACAATCGGCGGTACGACGCGCGTCCAGCGCGCGTGAGCCCGCGCAGGATGACATTCACTCCACCCATAACGCAGCACAAACAGACTAACGGAAAGCGCAATGCTAGCAAGGTGAACCCCTAACAGGAGCGTAACGCTGTTCATACGGGCTTGCGTCCGAGCGTAAGACGCTCGTTGTCGCCATAATCGCGACAAGTTTCTACCGCCTGGTAGCCCGCGCGATTAAAGGCGTCACGCACCGCGGCACCCTGCTGCCAGCCATGCTCGATCAGCAGAAAACCGCCCGCTTCCAGCCGCGTGCGAGATTGCTCGATGATGTGCACAATGTCGGCCATTCCGCAGTCACCGGCGACCAGGGCGCTCAGCGGTTCGAAGCGGACATCGCCCTGCGCCAGATGCGGATCCTGCTCGTCAATGTACGGCGGATTGCTGACAATCATCGCAAACTGCTGCCCCGGCAAGGCGCTAAACCAGTCGCTTTGCAGAATATGGACATTGTTGATAGCCAGATGAGCCGCATTACGCTGCGCCAGCGCAACGGCATCCGGCATTCTGTCAACCGCCGTGACCTCGCAGTCAGGGCGCTCAGACGCCAGCGCCAGCGCAATCGCACCGGTGCCAGTACCCAGATCGAGAATGCGGCACGGGGTTGTTGGCAGTCGCGCCAGCGCCTGCTCCACCAGACATTCGGTATCCGGACGCGGGATCAACGTGGCTGGTGAAACAAACAGCGGCAACGACCAGAATTCCCGCACGCCAGTTAAATGTGCGATCGGTTCCCCCCGTTGACGGCGAGCCAGCAGCATCGCCAGTTGCGCCTGCTGGGCGTCGGTCAACGTCGTTTCGCCAAACGCCAGTATCCAGGTGCGCCCTTTTCCGGTCACGAATTCGAGTAAGATCTCGGCATCGCGACGCGGGCTTTCACTCTCCTGTAGCTGGCTTATCGCCTCACGTAACCAGTGCTGAAAATCCATTATTCCTGCTCGGACAGCGCCGCCAGCTGATCGGCCTGGTATTCCTGCACGATCGGCTCAATCAGCATATCCAGTTTGCCTTCCATTGCTTCATCCAGACGGTAGAGCGTCAGGTTGATGCGGTGATCGGTCACACGCCCCTGCGGAAAGTTGTAGGTCCGGTTGCGGTCGCTGCGGTCGCCACTGCCCAGCAGGTTACGACGCGTTGACGCTTCGGCCTGCTGACGCTTCGCCACTTCTGCCGCGCGAATACGCGCGCCGAGCACCGAGAGCGCTTTGGCTTTGTTCTTGTGCTGCGAACGTTCGTCCTGACACTCCACCACAATGCCTGTCGGCAGGTGAGTAATACGGATCGCGGAGTCGGTGGTGTTAACGTGCTGACCACCCGCCCCGGAGGAACGGAAGGTATCAATACGGAGATCGGCCGGGTTGATATCCGGCAGTTCGGCTTCCGGCAGCTCCGGCATCACCGCCACGGTACAGGCAGAGGTGTGGATTCGGCCCTGCGATTCCGTTGCCGGTACGCGCTGCACACGATGCCCGCCGGACTCAAACTTCAGTCGACCATAGACGCCGTCGCCGCTGATCTTGGCGATAATCTCTTTATAGCCGCCGTGCTCGCCTTCGCTGGCGCTCATGATCTCCACGCGCCAGCGGCGTGTTTCGGCATAGCGACTGTACATGCGGAACAGATCGCCGGCAAATAAGGCCGCTTCATCACCGCCAGTCCCGGCGCGAACTTCCAGAAACGCATTGCGTTCATCGTCCGGATCTTTCGGCAGTAACAATACCTGTAGCTGCTGTTCCAGTTGTTCACTCTTGTCTTTCGCTTCGCGCAGTTCTTCCTGCGCCATTTCACGCATTTCAGGATCGTCGAGCATCATTTGTGCTGTTTCGATATCGTCCTGAATCTGTTGCCAGTCCGTAAAACAGCGAGAAACATCGCTTAGCTGTGCATACTCGCGCGACAGTGCGCGAAAACGTTCCTGGTCTGCGATGGTTCCCGCATCACCCAGCAGCGCCTGAACTTCTTCATGGCGTTCATGCAGGGCTTCCAGTTTGGCAACGATAGAAGGCTTCATAGGCGTAAATGCACCTTGTAAAAAGAAGGGTGTGTTGCTACTCCAGCCCGAGGCTGTCGCGCAAGATATTCAGGCGTTCGTCATCCCCGTCACGGGCGGCCTGCTGAAGAGATTTGGTTGGTGCATGGATCAGGCGGTTGGTCAGTTTCCATGCCAGATCCTGCATAATGGCCTGCGCGTCACCGCCCTGTTCCAGAGCAGCAAGCGCTTTTGCAGTCAGTTCATCCCGTACATGCTCAGACTGACTCCGGTATTCACGAATGGTTTCACTGGCGCCCTGAGCACGCAGCCAGGCCATAAACTCGCTGGTTTCCTGCGCGACAATCGTTTCGGCTTCCACTGCCGCAGCTTTGCGCTGCGCCAGGTTGTGCGAAATGATGCTTTGCAGATCGTCA
>NZ_JBFWLF010000381.1:0-3378 GCF_050252275.1 Citrobacter sp.
TGTCTCTGCGCCGGGCTTTAAGCACCTGACCAGTCAGATCAACCTGAACGGTGACCAGTATCTGTGGGATGATTTCGCCTTCGCTACCCGTGATGGTCTGATTGCCGACCCGGTGAAAATCAGCGATCCGGCGTTGATTCAGCAACGCGACCTTGCCGGTGAACATACAGAAGTTTGTTTCGACTTTACGCTGTGCGCGGCGCAACGTGCTGAAGAAGAACAACGAATTGCCCGACTGCGCGCTCAGGAATAATACGCGACGCCTGTCTGACCCATACCGTTTTATACCCTACATAATTTGAGCGCAGCCAACGCAACTGCCACTTAAAGTATGACGGGTATATACATCCTGAATTATGCAGGAGGGATACACTCATGCAAAAAACGCTCTCGGCATTAAAAGATAAAATCACGCAGGCTCTGATTGTGGATCGTGATAATCATATTTATCGCTGCCATCGTTCGATATTTACCGATGAGCAGTTATTTAATCTGGAACTCAAACATATCTTCGAAGGGAACTGGGTATTTCTGGCGCATGAAAGTCAGATCCCGGAACCCGGTGATTATTTTACGCTGACCCTGGGACGTCAACCGGTCATTATTACCCGCGATAAAAAGAACGAACTGCATGCGCTTATTAATAGCTGTGCGCATCGTGGCGCGATGTTATGTCGACGAAAGACGGGAAATAAAAACTCCTTTACCTGTCCGTTTCACGGCTGGACCTTCAGTAATAACGGCAAACTGTTGAAGGCGAAAGATGAAAGTACCGGTGGTTATCCGGAGACATTCAGGCATGACGGGTCGCACGATCTGAAATCGCTTCCGCGCTTTGCCTCGTATCGCGGATTTCTGTTCGGTAGTCTGAGTGAAGATGTGCTGCCGCTGGAAACCTACCTCGGCGAGACCAGCAAAATTATCGATCTGATGGTCGATCAGGCTCCCGAGGGGCTGGAAGTCCTGAAAGGTTCGTCCAGCTATGTCTATGAAGGCAACTGGAAACTGGGGGCGGAAAACGGGGCTGACGGCTATCACGTCAGCGTGGTGCACTGGAATTATGCCTCAACCATGTCGCGCCGTAATTACGAAGCGGAAGGCACGCGGGCGGTGGATGCCAACGGCTGGTCTAAGAGTCTCGGCGGTGGCTACGGGTTTGAACACGGTCATATGCTGCTGTGGACGCGGGCGATGAACCCTGAAGTCCGCCCGGTTTACGATCATCGTGAGCGGTTAAAGGCGGAATTTGGTGAAAATCGCGCCGACCAGATGGTCAATGAGACACGGAATTTGTGTCTCTATCCCAACGTGTACCTGATGGATCAGTTTTCCACGCAGATCCGCGTGATTCGCCCCATCGCGGTCGATAAAACCGAAGTGACGATCTGGTGCTTTGCGCCTAAAGGCGAATCTGACCAGGCTCGCGCGCTACGCATTCGCCAGTATGAGGATTTCTTTAACGTCAGCGGGATGGGAACCCCCGACGATCTGGAAGAGTTCAGCGCCTGCCAGCGCGGCTATCTGGGAGAAAATCTGGCGTGGAGCGATCTCAGCCGCGGCGCGCTGCACTGGGTGGATGGCCCCGATGAACATGCACAACAGGCAGGATTCAGACCGCTGTTGAGTGGTGTGAAGTCCGAAGATGAGGCGCTCTACATCGCGCATCATCATCACTGGCAAAACGTGATGCTCGCGGCGGTGGAAAAAGAACAGCAGCAATATGAACACTCGATTACGCAACGCGTGGAGGTGGGCGGATGTTAACGCTTGAACAGGTTCGCCAGTTTCTCTACTACGAAGCGCGGTTGCTGGACGATCGCCAGTGGGACGCGTGGCTCAACTGCTATAGCCCGAAGGTAGTTTTCTGGATGCCCGCCTGGGGCGATGATGATAAAACTACCCGCGACCCACAGCGGGAGATTTCGCTTATCTATTATCCCAATCGGGATGGACTGGAAGATCGGGTGTACCGCATCAAAACCGAACGTTCCGGCGCCAGCACCCCGGAGCCGCGTACCACGCATATGATCAGCAACATCGAACTGTTGGGCGAGAAAGAAGGCGGCATCGAGGTGCGCTACAACTGGGTCACTTACAGCCACCGTTATCAGCATACCGATGCCTACTTCGGCACCACACACTGCACGCTGGTTGAACAGGACGGCCAGCCGCAAATCACGCGGAAAACTGTGCGACTCAATAACGACTATATCCGTCAGGTGATTGACGTTTACCATATTTAAGAGGTGCTTATGAGTTTTACAATTGCCCTCAATTTTGAGGACGGCATCACCCGTTTTATTCAATGCAACGCCGGTGAAAAGGTGCTGGATGCCGCTTACCGGCAGAAGGTGAACCTGCCGATGGATTGCTCCGACGGCGTTTGCGGCACCTGTAAATGCCACTGCGCCAGCGGCGATTACGCGCTGGGAGAGGACTTTCTGGAAGAGGCGCTGAGCGAGGATGAAGCCACTGCACGACAGGTGCTGACCTGCCAGATGATCCCCGCCAGCGACTGTGTCATTGACGTGCCGGTCGCTGCGGCACAGTGTAAAACCAGTATCACGACGACGCATGCAGATGTACTGGCGATCAATGCGCTCTCTGACACGGCGATTGAACTGGTCGTACGCCCGGATACCGCGCTCCATTTTCTCTCCGGGCAGTACATCAACATTCAGGTTCCGGGGACGACGCAGCAGCGTGCCTACTCATTCAGTTCGCTGCCGGGCAGTAACGAAGGACGCTTTCTGATCCGTAATGTGCCCGGTGGGTTGATGAGTCAGTGGCTGACCCAGCGCGGACAACCCGGTGATACCGTCACGCTTAGCGGTCCGATGGGCAGTTTTTATCTGCGTCACGGCGAACGCCCGGTGCTGATGCTGGCTGGCGGTACCGGACTGGCCCCGATGCTGTCCATGCTGGAAACGCTCGCTGCGCAGGGGAGCCAGCGTCAGATCTCGTTACTGTATGGTGTGACCTATGATGTCGACCTGGTCAAAACCGACGCGCTGGACGCCTTTCAGCAGAAACTGGCTGACTTCCGCTGGTTACCGGTTGTCGCCGACGCGCAAAGTGGTTGTCCACAGCGCGGGTTTGTCACCGATCATCTTAGCGAGGCGATGCTCAATCAGGGCGATGTGGATATTTATCTTTGTGGTCCGCCGCCGATGGTCAATGCCATCACCACGGCGTTACGCGAGCGAGGCATTACGCCAGCCGGATTCTGGTACGAAAAATTTATCGCCAGCCAGAGTGCGGCGGCGTAAGGAGCCTCTATGCGATTTAACGATAAAGTTGTGGCCATTACCGGCGCGGCGCAGGGGATTGGTCGCCAGACCGCTATTCAGGCCGCGCAAGAAGGGGCGCGGCTGTTGC
>NZ_JBFWLF010000382.1:0-3370 GCF_050252275.1 Citrobacter sp.
CTGGGTTGCACTGAACAAGAAAGGCGCAATCGTAAACGGTAAAGTGACTGCAGTTGACGCGAAAGGCGCAACCGTAGAACTGGCTGACGGCGTTGAAGGTTACCTGCGCGCTTCTGAAGCATCCCGTGACCGCGTTGAAGACGCTACCCTGGTTCTGAGCGTGGGTGACGACGTTGAAGCTAAATTCACCGGCGTTGACCGTAAGAACCGTGCAATCAGCCTGTCTGTTCGTGCTAAAGACGAAGCTGATGAGAAAGATGCCATCGCAACTGTTAACAAACAGGAAGATGCAAACTTCTCCAACAACGCAATGGCTGAAGCTTTCAAAGCAGCTAAAGGCGAGTAATTCTTTGATACTTTGGGAGGTTTCGTCCCGAAGTCAGATGAGAATACTTGACAGATTATAGAATTCGTTCTGTAATCAATGACAAAGGGCGGCTACGGCCGCCCTTAATCAATGCAACAGCAGCAGCTTATTGGAACCGGAGGAATCATGACCAAGTCAGAATTGATTGAAAGACTTGCCACTCAGCAATCTCATATTCCCGCGAAAGCGGTTGAAGATGCGGTCAAAGAGATGCTGGAGCATATGGCCTCGACTCTTGCACAGGGCGAGCGTATTGAAATCCGCGGTTTCGGCAGCTTTTCTTTGCACTACCGTGCACCACGTACCGGGCGTAACCCGAAGACTGGCGACAAAGTGGATCTGGAAGGGAAATACGTTCCGCACTTTAAGCCGGGTAAAGAACTGCGCGATCGCGCCAATATTTACGGTTAAGTTTTTCGCACAACATAACCTCAGAAAAGCACCTTTACGGTGCTTTTTTCTTGCCTGCTTTTCAACCCTGGAATGCCGCTCGCATTTCATGTTGCACATTGCCGGGCGGCGATGAAAATCGCGGAATCATGGCCGTAAATCCTTCATTCTCCTCCTGACAATCCCGGCTCAGACCTGCACACTGCCGCCAACACGGAGGTGTGTATGAAATTAACGACGGTCAGTCTGTGTGCATTAGGGGGAATTTTCCCTTTATTTTTGCTACCTGCGCTGCCGGGGGGATGGCTTGTTAGCATCCTGTTTGTGCTGGCCTGTCTGCTCGGTCTGCTCCGCTGGAAAGTGGCACAGTACGCTGGGCTTCTCCTGCTGTTTTTTCTCTGGGGCGTCATGGCGGCGAAACAGTCGCTGTGGGCGGGAAATACGTTGCCCGCCGCCACGCAGGAGACCATCGTTGAGCTGACGGCCACGGATAACATGACGACACATGCCGGGCTGATCACGCATCTTAATGGGCATCGGCTTTTCCCTGCCGTCGGTATTGTGCTTTATAACCAATATTTGCCAATCGCGCCGTGCGCGGGACAACGTTGGGCGATGACGCTGAAGGTCCGTGCCATGCACGGCGAGTTGAATGACGGCGGATTTGATAGTCAGCGTTATGCCCTGGCACAGCATCAGCCGCTCACTGGCCGATTTTTACAGGCAAAGATTGTCGATAGCAAATGCAGCTGGCGAGCGCGCTATCTCGCCTCGTTAACGGATTCTCTGGAAAACTATCCCTGGCAGCAGGTGATACTAGGTCTGGGGATGGGGGAGCGCCTGCTGGTGCCACAGGAAGTCAAAGCGATCATGCGCGATACCGGCACGGCGCATCTGATGGCAATTTCCGGCCTGCATATCGCTTTTGTGGCTTTACTGGCAGCTGCTCTGATTCGCGGCGTGCAGTTTCTGCTGCCGGTCGGTGCAATTCGCTGGCAACATCCTGTGATTGGCGGGCTAATTTGCGCTGCGTTTTACGCCTGGCTGACCGGGTTACAACCTCCGGCGCTACGTACGGTAGTGGCGCTGCTGGTGTGGGGAGCACTGAAATTATGCGGGCGGCAATGGAGCGGATGGTCAGTCTGGTGCTGCTGTCTGGCGGCTATTCTGGTTGTTGATCCCGTCGCCGTGATCTCGCAAAGCCTGTGGCTTTCGGCCTTTGCCGTTGCGGCGCTGTTATTCTGGTACCAATGGTTTCCTTGCCCCGCCTGGCCCACATCACGTGCCGGGCGCTTGCTGGTTGAACTGGCACACCTGCAACTGGGGATTACCTTGCTGCTCATGCCGCTACAAATCGCACTGTTCCACGGTATCAGCCTGACGTCGTTTGCTGCGAATCTGTTTGCTGTCCCGCTGGTTACGTTTGTCAGCGTCCCGCTGATCCTCGCCGGAATGGTGGTCCATCTCACTGGTCCGCTGCTTCTTGAGGGCGGACTCTGGTATCTGGCCGATCGCTCACTGGCTGCATTATTCTGGGCGCTCAATCACTTGCCTGCGGGGTGGATCAACGTTGATGCCCGTTGGCAGTGGCTGGTCTTTGTCCCCTGGCTGATGCTACCCGGTTGGCGATTTATCGCCTGGCGCGTTTTCCCCGGCCTGTGTCTGGCGACGCTGGCGTTGCTGAGCTGGCCGTTCTGGAGTCCGGTGCGCACTGACGCCTGGCAGGTGCACATGCTGGATGTCGGGCAGGGGTTAGCGATAGTTATCGCCCGTAATGGTAAAGCGTTACTCTACGATACCGGGCTGGCCTGGCCGGGAGGTGACAGCGCCCAGCAGATAATCATTCCGTGGCTGCGCTGGCACCACTTGCAGCCAGAGGGGATTATTCTCAGCCATGAGCATCTCGACCATCGCGGTGGACTACACTCTTTGCAGACAACCTGGCCAGCGCTTTGGGTGCGCAGTCCGTTAGGCTGGCAGGGGCATCTGCCGTGTTACCGCGGTGAGACGTGGCAATGGCAGGGACTGCGTTTTAGCGTGCACTGGCCGTTGAAAGGAGACCCGACGCAGGGGAATAATCACTCTTGCGTCGTAAAGATTGATGATGGTACGCACAGTATTCTGCTGACGGGCGATATAGAGTCCCCCGCGGAACTGAAAATGCTCAGTCATTACTGGCAGCATCTTTCGGCGACGGCAATCCAGGTACCACACCATGGCAGCAGTACCTCTTCTTCACTGGCGCTACTTCAGCGCGTTAGTGGCAACGTGGCGCTGGTCTCCGCCTCACGCTATAACGCCTGGCGATTGCCGTCATGGAAGGTGAAGCAACGCTATCTGCAACAGGGTTACCGGTGGTGTGATACCCCGCATCAGGGGCAAATTTCGCTGGATTTTTCAACACAGGGCTGGCAGGCCATCAGCCTGCGGGAGCAAATTTTACCTCGTTGGTATCATCAGTGGTTTGGCGTGTCAGACGATAACGGGTAGAATATGCGGCTATTTCAACAGATGCTGGTTTTTTGAATGCATAACGATAAAGATCTCTCTACGTGGCAGACGTTTCGCCGACTGTGGCCAACCATTGCGCCTTTCAAATCGGGTCTGATCGTG
>NZ_JBFWLF010000383.1:0-3360 GCF_050252275.1 Citrobacter sp.
TTTGAAGTGGTAAAACGCACCTCCGTACCGGTCATGGTCGGGCTGTTGATCGTTATCATTGCAACCGAAGTAATGGTGCCAGGTACCTCTTCCGCAGTAACGGGAGGCTGATTCAGAACCCTTGCCGGATGAGGGCGCGCTATGTCTCATCCGGCCATACGCCGCGATTAACCGTGGTAAATTCGCTGCGGTCTCCCCACCTTGCCGTGCACAATTTCCGCAATAACCAAATGCCGACTGGCACAATATTCGAGGTACCGTCTGGCGGTCGTACGGCTGATGGTCAGCGCCTGCGCGACGGTTTCGGCGGTGTGCTGTACCTGAGGATCAGCAAACAGCTTTTTAACCGCATTCAACGTTAACGCATCAATGCCGGTGGGCAGCTCATCTTTCGGCTCGCCTCGCGCATAGGCATTAAACATCTCATCAATTTGTCGCTGACTGGCGCTGTCGTTTTCTGCCAGCATCCGTCTGCGCTGTTGGTAACGGGTGAGCGTCTGTCCCAGACGCTCATAGGCTATAGGTTTGATCAAATAATCAAACGCCCCGCTGCGTACCGCGTCGGCCACCGTTTCCATATCGCTGGCCGCGGTGGTAAAAACCACCCCACCGGGATAATGCGACGCCGTCAGCTCATGCAGCAGCGTGATCCCCTTCCCGTCCGGAAGGTAGTTATCCAGTAAAATGAGACCCGGTTTAAACCGTTCAATCATCATTCTCGCCTGCGCCAGATTACCGGCTAACCAGATCTGATTAAAACCGGGAATATGGCGGATGTACTCTGCGTGCATCTCGGCAAGCAGCATTTCATCTTCAACGATTAATAGGGTTAATGGTTCCGTCATTGTTCTTTTTCACTTTCGGAATAATAAGAGAGAATAAGGTGCCGCAGGGATCGTTATCTTCCAGAGTAATCGTTCCGCCACAGCGCCCCACATAACTTGCAATCAGGTACAGTCCGATGCCGTGCTCACCCGGCTCATCGGAACGGGTGCTTACACCCTGTTCGAATATTTTTTCACGCAGTGCCTCAGGGACGCCGCATCCCTGGTCGGCCACTTCTATCACCACATCGTCGCCTTCATCGCTCAGATACAGTTCCACGACCTTATTCCCCTGCTCGGTACGCAAACTGGCGTCAAACGCGTTGTCGAGAAGATTTCCGACAATCGCCGCAAATTCGGTACTGTCCAGCCCTTCCGGCAACTGCTGAAGCTGACTGCCAGGAACGATCGTCATTTTGAGCCCCAGTTCGCGCGCGCGCTGAACCTTACCAAACAGCAGGCCCGCCACCTGGCGATCGGCAAACGCCTCGCGCAGGCTATCAATCAACTGTTGCTGCGCCTGCGATTCCCCCTGCACCATCTCTCTGACCCGATCGTACTCTTTCATTTGCAGCAGGCCATTGAGCGTTGACATCCAGTTTAGATGCTCATGGCGCAACGTTCGCAGACTCTCCACATATTGCTTAATCTGTGTCAGTTGCGCGTTCAGGGTGGCAATCTCATCTTTGCTGCGAAAGCTGATAATCGCGCCCAGTAACTCATCCCCTGAACGGATCGCCTCACGGTTGGCAATAACGCTCAGACCATTGAAGTTGACCATCGCGTCCACACGCCTTTCGGCAATCTGTTCGGTAAAGAAATCGGATGGGTTAACCACCTCATGAATCGGTTTGCCCAACCATTGTCGACCTGGCGAACGCAGGCCGAGCATCTTTCTCGCACTACGGTTAATGGCCGTAATATAGCCGTCGGGATCCACGGCAATCAGCCCTTCATAAACAGAACTGAACAGCGCCTCCTGCTGACGAACCACCCGGGCAATTTGCTTCGGTTCCATCCCCATCATCTGACGGCGAATATGAGCGGCAAAAAACCAGGAAAGCAACATCAGTACCACCAGCAGCAAAACAAACACGCCGGCCATCGGTAGAATGAAGTCCAGCCGCCAGCTGTCAATTTTGCTGACCAGATAACCGATGGAGACCACGCCAATAACGTTGCCGTCATCATCAAAGATTGGCGTTTTCGCCCGCATTGCCAGGCCGATGGAGCCCGTCCCGGTAATGAAATAGCTTTCTCCCCTCTCCAGCGCGCCGGGCTTGGTAAACTGCATCGGGTAGCCAATTTTCTCCGGGTTAGGATGATAAAGCCGGATAGAGTGACTATCGCCGATCACCACATAGTCAAAATCAGTATCGCTCTGCAGTTTTCCGGCAATGGTTGCCAGCCGTTTGTAATCGCGATCCTTCACCGCCGCAATGATGCTGTCGTTGGCGGCAATAATCTTCGCCTGGTTCATCGCCATATCGCGAACGTGCGTACTCAAGTAATCTTCAAAGCTCGCGGAAAAATACTGTGCCAGCGCGGCAATAATGAACACCGAAAAAACGAGAATAAGCAGAAAAATGCGCAACGGAAATGCCAGTCGGCGAAAAAAAGAAAACGGCTTTTTATTTTTTTGAACCAACATGACGGTTCCTTAATGGGCATAATTCGGTAAAAGCCGCCAGCATATGTAATGAAATTGTTTTATACAGACAGGCAGCAAATAAAGACAATCGTTACAGATTCACCACATTAAATCAATTAAGTCATTTAACACCACGTCACAATCTGTAATAAGAATAATTAAAAAACTTAAAACCATTAAACTCATAAAAACCATCTAAGTGTTTGTGAAATAAATCAAAATTTACCTCGAAAATACTCCTTACGATGTATGCATTCCGGAAAAAAAGAAATAGGTCGTTGCAAAATCGTCTTTTCCCCGGAATGAAAACAAAACGTTATAAAATCGTATTTCCGTACAACATACATACAAAACCGGCAACAACAATATATCTTCAGGACTTATCCACTATGTTTGGTAATAATGTGTTCACGCGCGTCAAACGCTCAGAAAATATAAAGATGGCGGCGATCACGCAATTCCTGAAAGAAAATGATCTGAGCGTCGATACCACCGTTGAGGTTTTTATTACCGTGACTCGTGATGAAAAACTCATCGCCTGCGGCGGTATCGCCGGAAATATCATCAAGTGTGTGGCCATTAGTGAATCGGTACGCGGCGAGGGGTTAGCGCTCACGCTGGCGACAGAACTTATCAATCTCGCCTACGAAAGGCACTGCACGCATCTCTTCATTTATACCAAAACTGAGTATGAATCGTTGTTCCGCCAGTGCGGATTTTCAACGCTGACCCGCGTTCCCGGCATCATGGTGCTAATGGAAAACAGCACCACACGTCTGAAACGCTATGCAGAGTCATTAAGCAAACTGCGTCATGACGGCAAGAAAATCGGCTGCATCGTGATGAATGCCAATCCGTTCACCAATGGTCACCGCTATTTAATCC
>NZ_JBFWLF010000384.1:0-3356 GCF_050252275.1 Citrobacter sp.
CGTTCCTCTGATGCTTATCTCCTTACTGGCCGATGGCGAGTTTCATTCCGGTGAGCAACTGGGTGAACAGTTGGGGATGAGCCGGGCGGCCATCAATAAACATATCCAGACTCTACGTGACGGGGGAGTTGATGTTTTTACCGTGCCAGGCAAAGGATACAGTTTACCGGAGCCGATTCAGTTGCTGGATTCTGACCGCATCTACAGTCAGTTGGATCGCGGCACAGTGGCTGTGCTGCCGGTTATTGATTCCACCAATCAGTACCTGCTGGATCGCATCGATCTATTGCAGTCTGGCGATGCCTGCGTGGCGGAATACCAACAGGCAGGTCGTGGACGTCGTGGACGTAAGTGGTTTTCCCCCTTTGGTGCAAACCTTTATCTTTCAATGTTCTGGCGTCTGGAGCAGGGGCCGGCTGCCGCGATCGGCTTAAGCCTGGTGATTGGTATCGTAATGGCTGAGGTGCTACGCGATCTGGGTGCGGACAAGGTACGGGTGAAGTGGCCTAACGATCTCTACCTGTTGGATCGCAAACTGGCGGGGATCCTGGTTGAGTTAACGGGTAAGACGGGCGATGCTGCGCAGATCGTCATCGGCGCCGGCATTAACATGGCAATGCGCCGTGTGGAAGAAGGCGTGGTGAATCAGGGATGGATTACGTTGCAGGAAGCTGGGATTACGCTCGATCGCAATACGCTGGCGGCAAGGCTCATTCGTGAATTACGTACCGCGCTGGAGTTATTTGAGCAAGAAGGACTGGCTCCTTATCTTTCCCGTTGGGAAAAGCTGGATAACTTTATCAATCGCCAGGTTAAACTGATTATCGGTGACAAAGAAATATACGGTATTTCACGAGGTATCGATGCGCAGGGCGCATTACTTCTGGAACAGGATGGCATTATAAAACCGTGGGTTGGGGGAGAAATCTCCCTGAGAAGCGCTGAATAATTAAAAAGGGAGCTTTCGCTCCCTTTTTAATTATTTTCGCAGGCGAACCTGCTCGACGGCATGATTGGCGCTCTTGGTCATAATCAGACTCGCGCGCTCACGCGTGGGTAGAATATTTTGTTTTAAATTCAGCCAGTTAATTTCTTTCCATAATGAGGTAGCCGTATTGATCGCCTCCTCTTTCGTCAGTTTCGCGTAGTTATGGAAATAAGAGTCAGGGTCGGTAAACGCCCCTTCGCGGAATTTAAGAAAACGATTGATATACCATGTCTGCAGTAACTCTTCCGGTGCATCAACATAAATAGAGAAGTCGACGAAGTCCGAAACAAATACATGATGAGGGTCGTGTGGATAGTCCATCCCGCTCTGCAGAACATTGAGTCCTTCGAGAATTAATATATCGGGTTGGGCGACGGTTTTATCTCCATCAGGGATCACATCATAAATCAGATGCGAATAAACCGGAGCGGTTACGTTTGGCACGCCGGATTTGAGATCGGAGACAAACTTGACCAGACGATGCATGTCATACGATTCCGGAAAACCTTTCTTCTTCATTAACCCACGGTCTTTTAATACCTGGTTTGGATGAAGAAAACCATCCGTGGTGATCAGTTCAACGCGACGATGTTCTGGCCAACGGCTCAGTAACGCCTGTAATACACGCGCAGTGGTACTTTTCCCCACCGCTACGCTGCCAGCAATACTGATGATATAAGGGATACGCTCACCGTTCGTGCCCAGAAACTGTTCGAGAACAGCCTGACGACGCAGGTTCGAGCTGATATAGAAGTTAAGCAAACGCGACAAGGGCAAATAGATCTCTGCAACTTCTTCCAGCGATAAATCTTCATTAATCCCTTTTAACCGTGCGATCTCTTCTTCAGTGAGGGTCATCGGCACGGAATCACGAAGCGCAGCCCACTGGTTGCGGTCAAACTGTAGGTAAGGCGTCATTAACGTTTGCTCTTTTATACTCATAAGCATGTTTCTGGCTGTCATTACACCATCAGGGCAGTGATAAAAAGCGCGTCATCCCCGGCATGCAATGGCACGTCGCATTTCAGTTAATTTGGACAATGGGCAGGAGGGTAACACCAGATGGGGGGGAATAATAAGAAAAAATCTCTTCTGAACGTCATTCCCTGAAAAGCAATGTGACGGATATTCCAGATGTACTGGCGATGATTTGGTGCGTTGAAGTACCACCCGATGCAGGTGGGAGGAAATGGACTGCCAGATAATGTCGAAATTTTATGCTAAGCTGACTGAAAATACGCCATTTTTTGGTCGTATAGTGCAAAATGTGAGCGATAGAACATTTTATGCAATTTTTTAGTTGCATGAGCACGCAGGTCTCCATAGAATGCGCGCTACTTGATGCCGACTTAGCTCAGTAGGTAGAGCAACTGACTTGTAATCAGTAGGTCACCAGTTCGATTCCGGTAGTCGGCACCATCAAGTCCGGTGGGGTTCCCGAGCGGCCAAAGGGAGCAGACTGTAAATCTGCCGTCACAGACTTCGAAGGTTCGAATCCTTCCCCCACCACCACTTTCTGGCAGCAATTGCTGTCTGAGCTGGTTACGAAAATAATCGGCTCGAATGAGAAAAGAGACTTGTCTCTTTTTTTGTTACAGAAAGAACTGGGTAGCCGAGTTTCAGGATGCGGGCATCGTATAATGGCTATTACCTCAGCCTTCCAAGCTGATGATGCGGGTTCGATTCCCGCTGCCCGCTCCAGACGTGCTGATATGGCTCAGTTGGTAGAGCGCACCCTTGGTAAGGGTGAGGTCCCCAGTTCGACTCTGGGTATCAGCACCACTTCACTTCTCCTCCCCGTGTTTTCTCTGTAACGACTCAATGATTCAACAGTTCAGGCATATCGCCTGGTTGATGTGGTGATATCACCGATTTATCCGTGTCTTAGAGGGACAATCGATGTCTAAAGAAAAGTTTGAACGTACAAAACCGCACGTTAACGTCGGTACTATCGGCCACGTTGACCATGGTAAAACAACGCTGACCGCTGCCATCACTACCGTACTGGCTAAAACTTACGGCGGTGCTGCTCGCGCATTCGATCAGATCGATAACGCGCCGGAAGAAAAAGCTCGTGGTATCACCATCAACACTTCTCACGTTGAATATGACACCCCGACTCGCCACTACGCACACGTAGACTGCCCGGGCCACGCCGACTATGTTAAAAACATGATCACCGGTGCTGCGCAGATGGACGGCGCGATCCTGGTTGTTGCTGCGACTGATGGCCCGATGCCTCAGACTCGTGAGCACATCCTGCTGGGTCGTCAGGTAGGCGTTCCGTACATCATCGTGTTCCTGAACAAATGCGACATGGTTGATGACGAAGAGCTGCTGGAACTGGTAGAAATGGAAGTTCGTGAAC
>NZ_JBFWLF010000385.1:0-3322 GCF_050252275.1 Citrobacter sp.
TTCTACGGCAGAGGTACCGGGAAGTGATGGGCACAACCTTAAACCAATCCCTGCTGATTTCAAGTGCGAGGTGCGTCACACCTCGCGGCAGAACGGTATGATAACAAAAAAACAGAACTCGTGAACGAGTTTATTAGTACATGCGTCGACTTAATCCCATGATATCGAGGATTTTGGTGGCAATCTCTTCAACTGAATAGTTAGTACTGTTCAACCACGGGATCTGGTTCTTACGGTAGAGCGCCTCGACTTCGGCCACTTCCATACGGCACTGACGCAGGGAGGCATAGCGACTGTTTTCCCGGCGCTCTTCGCGGATGGCGGCCAGACGTTCAGGGTCAATCGTCAGACCAAACAGCTTATGTTGCAGGGGTTTTAACGATGCAGGCAGAACCAGATTGTCCATGTCGTCGGCAATAAAAGGATAGTTTGCCGCGCGGATGCCAAACTGCATTGCCAGGTAGAGGCTGGTGGGCGTTTTGCCACAGCGCGAGACGCCCAACAAAATCACCTGCGCCTGGTCGAGGTTGCGCAACGAAATGCCGTCATCGTGGGCAAGGGTATAATCAATGGCGGCGATTCGCGCATCGTACTTGTTCAGGTTACCCGGATTCAGCCCGTGCGTCCGGTGAGCAATCGGCGTGGGGTAGAGTTTCATCTCGTGCTGTAGCGGGGTGATCAGCGCCTGCACGATATCCTGACAGAAGCCTTCGCTTTGCAGAATGATGGAACGGATCTCCGGTAATACAATCGAATAGAACACCAAAGGGCGCACGCCGGTTTGTTGATAAATGGCGTCGATTTGGTCTTTAACGGCGCGGGCGCGGTTCTCATTTTCAACAAACGGCAGCGTAATACTGCTGATAGTGACGGGGAACTGTGACATCACCGCATGGCCCAACACTTCAGCGGTAATTGCCGTTCCATCGGAAATATAAAACACGTGACGATCTACAGCATTATCCATTTTCACACCCTGAAAGTCAGTCATAATTCTCTGAAAGCATAAATTAAAATTACTCTGAAGCGTAGAAAATAACGCTTATTTTGAAAATGAAATGGTATTTTTATATTTTATGAAAAGTGCATTTCATTTTATGGAACAGATGTTTATACCGACACATTTTGTGGGGATCGCCCGCCATTCGCGGGTTTGCGCAAATGGGTAAACTGTCCGAAAAAATAAAAAATATATTTGCTTGAACGATTCACCGTTTTTTTAAGCGGGTTAAATATGCAAAGATAAATACGTAATTAAGCGTTTCCTAAACTCGTTCATTTATCACAAAAGGATTGTTCGATGTCCAACAATGGCTCGTCACCGCTGGTGCTTTGGTATAACCAACTCGGCATGAATGATGTAGACAGAGTTGGGGGCAAAAATGCCTCCCTGGGTGAAATGATTACTAACCTTTCCGGTATGGGTGTATCGGTACCGAATGGTTTTGCCACAACCGCCGATGCGTTTAACCAGTTTCTGGACCAAAGCGGTGTAAACCAGCGCATCTATGAACTGCTGGATCAAACGGATATTGACGATGTTAACGCGTTAGCGAAGGCCGGCGCGCAGATCCGCCAGTGGATTATCGACACTCCTTTCCAGCCTGAGCTGGAAAATGCTATCCGTGATGCCTACGCGCAACTCTCCGCGGACGATCAACATGCTTCTTTCGCCGTGCGTTCATCTGCCACTGCGGAAGATATGCCGGATGCCTCTTTTGCCGGGCAGCAGGAAACCTTCCTCAACGTCCAGGGCTTTGACGCCGTACTGGTCGCCGTGAAGCACGTGTTTGCCTCGCTGTTTAACGACCGCGCAATCTCCTATCGCGTTCACCAGGGCTATGACCACCGTGGCGTGGCGCTCTCTGCGGGTGTCCAGCGGATGGTGCGTTCCGATCTGGCGTCGTCCGGCGTGATGTTCTCCATCGATACTGAATCTGGCTTTGACCAGGTGGTGTTTATCACCTCCGCGTGGGGGCTGGGCGAGATGGTAGTACAGGGCGCGGTAAACCCGGATGAGTTCTATGTCCACAAACCGACGCTGGCGGCCAATCGCCCGTCTATTGTGCGCCGCACGATGGGCTCGAAAAAAATCCGCATGGTCTATGCGCCGACCCAGGAACACGGCAAACAGGTCACCATTGAAGATGTGCCGCAGGAAAGCCGTGACATTTTCTCCTTGACCAACGACGAAGTGCAGGAACTGGCGAAACAGGCGGTACAGATTGAAAAACACTACGGTCGTCCGATGGACATCGAGTGGGCGAAAGATGGTCATACCGGCAAACTGTTCATCGTCCAGGCTCGTCCGGAAACCGTGCGTTCTCGCGGCCAGGTGATGGAGCGTTACACGCTGCACGCGCAGGGCAAAATCATTGCGGAAGGCCGTGCTATCGGTCACCGCATCGGGGCAGGCCCGGTAAAAGTCATTCACGACATCAGCGAGATGAACCGCATTGAACCTGGCGACGTGCTGGTCACCGACATGACCGACCCGGACTGGGAACCGATCATGAAAAAAGCGGCGGCGATTGTCACTAACCGTGGCGGTCGTACCTGTCACGCGGCCATTATCGCGCGTGAACTGGGGATCCCGGCGGTGGTAGGCTGCGGCGATGCCACTGAGCGCATGAAGGATGACGAGAAGGTCACCGTTTCCTGCGCAGAAGGCGATACAGGCTACGTGTACGCCGACATGCTCGACTTCAGCGTTAAGAGCTCCAGCGTCGATACGATGCCGGATCTGCCGCTGAAGGTGATGATGAATGTCGGTAACCCGGATCGGGCGTTTGACTTCGCCTGTCTGCCAAACGAAGGCGTTGGCCTGGCGCGTCTGGAATTTATCATCAACCGTATGATTGGCGTCCACCCGCGTGCGCTGCTGGAGTTTGACGATCAAGATGCCAAACTGCAAAACGAAATCCGCGAGATGATGAAAGGCTTTGATTCTCCGCGTGAATTTTACGTGGGTCGCCTGACAGAAGGGATCGCCACCCTCGGCGCGGCGTTCTGGCCGAAACGCGTGATTGTGCGTTTGTCCGACTTTAAGTCGAACGAGTACGCAAACCTGGTGGGAGGTGAACGCTACGAGCCAGAGGAAGAGAACCCGATGCTGGGCTTCCGTGGCGCGGGTCGCTATGTGTCGGACAGCTTCCGTGATTGCTTTGCGCTGGAATGCGACGCGGTGAAACGCGTGCGTAATGAGATGGGACTGACTAACGTCGAAATCATGATCCCGTTCGTCCGTACCGTTGAGCAGGCAAAAGCGGTCGTGGAAGAGCTGGCGCGTCAGGGGCTGAAACGCGGCGAGAATGGTTTGAAG
>NZ_JBFWLF010000386.1:0-3296 GCF_050252275.1 Citrobacter sp.
CCCACACAGATTGTCTGATAAATTGTTAAAGAGCAGTTGCGACGCGCTTTAGCGCTCTGTCGCGAGGTGGCGTATATTACGCTTTCCTCTTTCAGAGTCAACCCTGATTTTCAGGATTTTTCTCTTCGCTGTGACGACCATCTTGTGAAGCGTTTCACTTTGTCGTCTCAACGGAGGCGCATTATAGGGATCCCATTTTTTTGCACAAGCCTTTTTTGGATCTTTTTTTCCGTTCGCTGCTTTTTCATCCCTTTCGCTCCATTCATGCGCAATTTGGTGGATTTTTGATAGTTAAAGCACTTGCGCAAGGGCAGAAATGCAACCAAAGTCATCATTACTGTTCTCTTACCTTGAGGTAAACATGTCTGACGTATTACGTCCTTATAAGGATCTTTTTCCACAGATTGGCCAACGGGTGATGCTCGACAGCAGCAGTGTGATCATTGGTGACGTTCGCCTGGCGGACGATGTGGGGATCTGGCCGCTTGTTGCGATCCGTGGCGATGTAAATTACGTTGCGATCGGGGCGCGTACGAATATTCAGGATGGCAGCGTGTTGCATGTCACGCACAAATCCGCCTCCAACCCGGATGGCAACCCGCTCATTGTAGGAGAAGATGTGACGGTCGGGCATAAAGTGATGTTGCACGGCTGCATCATTGGCAACCGGGTCCTGGTCGGTATGGGATCGATTCTGCTGGATGGCGCGGTGATTGAAGACGACGTAATGATTGGGGCGGGAAGCCTGGTACCGCAAAACAAACGCCTGGAGAGCGGCTATCTCTATTTGGGGAGCCCGGTCAAACAGATCCGGCCGCTAACAGAGGAGGAGAAAGCGGGTCTGCAATACTCCGCCAGAAATTATGTGAAATGGAAAGACGAGTATCTCGCTCAGGGTAACCAAACCCAGCCATGATCGTCTTCTTGCTGGGACTGGATCAGTGCTTCCGCTTCTTCTTCCAGATCCCAGCGATGTTCGCAAAAGTGAGCTAACCATTGTTCCGTCGTTTCACCACCAAAGCGATTCGCCAGCGTTTCTCCCTTAATAGCGCACATTAACTGCATGCCATTAACCAGCGCGGGAAAGCAAACCGCTTTTTTCTGCGCGTCCCACTCTTCCCGGTCTGGAAACTGGATGGCCTGATTCATGCGGATAACTCCTGCTTGAGACGCGCAATCACTGGCTCAATTTCCGGCAACACGCCGTGCCAGAGCAGAACGGCATGAGCTGCTTGTCCCACCAGCATCCCCAGGCCATCGGCATAACGTTTCGCGCCCTGGCGTTCACACCAGGAGAGAAACGGCGTATTGCCCTTTTGGTAGAACATGTCATAACAACATACGGACGAACGAATGAGCGATGCCGGGATCGCCGGGATCTCACCGCTGATGCCGCTGGAGGTGGCATTAATGATCAGATCAAACTCATGTCCTTCCAGCTCATCCATACCCAGCGCCTGCACGCTACCTGTATGTGCAAAAACCTGTGCCAGTTCTTCCGCACGGGATGCCGTCCGGTTAACAATCGTCACCCCGCAATCCAGAGAAAGCAGCGGTAACAATACACCACGCGAAGCGCCACCCGCGCCAATCAGCAGGATACGTTGCCCCGGCTGGATAAATGACAGACGTTCGAGGTCACTTAGCAGACCGATGCCGTCGGTGTTGTCACCCAGCAACCGACCGTCTTCGAGCCGCTTGATCGTATTCACCGCACCGGCCAGGGCTGCACGCTCGGTGAGTTCATCGGCGCGGGCAAATGCTTCTTCTTTAAATGGCACCGTAACGTTCACTCCTTTACCGCCGTCGGCAAAGAACGCGTTCAGTGTGTTGATGAAATCATTAACAGGCGCCAGCACACGGCCATACGGATGCGCAATCTGCAACTGCTGCGCAAATTGCTGATGAATAAACGGCGATTTGCTGTGCGCGATTGGATTACCAAAAACAGCATAGGTTTCCATCATCTTACCCCTGTCGAAACAGCTCGCCCGTCAGAGCATCACGGATTTCCGAAGGATTCAAGCGACCGCCGGTTTCTCCTGACACCACGGCGAAGTCTGTACCAAACTGTGTGCGAACTTCCTCAACCGTACGGCAAGGGGGTAATCCACTCAGGTTGGCGCTGGTTGAAACCAACGGTTTGCCATAAGCCTGGCACAGGGCGACCACCAGCGGATGATCCGTCACGCGCACCGCCAATGAATCAAAGCGTCCCGTCAACCAACGAGGCGTCGTCACTGGCGCAGGGAAAACAAAGGTCACCGGACCAGGCCAACGAGCAAACACGGCATCACGCTGGGCATCGGTCAACATACTGTCGTCAATATACGGCTTGAGCTGCTCAAAACTGGCGGCGATCAAAATTAACCCTTTATCCACCGGACGCTGTTTCAAGGCCAACAGACGATTTACGGCCACTTCGCTATCGGGATCGCACCCGACGCCAAAGACGGCTTCTGTTGGATAGGCGATGACATTCTCTTTATTCAGTACCTCTATTGCGTCAGCGATAGGGTCTGTTGGCAGGTTATTATTCACTTGTTTGTTCCGCCGAAACCGGCTTTCCACATTGTTTACTGGCGCAAAAGTGCTTCACACCCTGCGCGGTTTTCTTTTCGATGAGTAGCGGATAGTGGCACTCAGGACACTCTCCGGCTATCGGTTTGAAGTTAATGACAAACTGGCACTCCGGATAGCGATCGCAGGAGTGGAAAGTTTTGCCATAACGGGAACGCCGCTGGACCAGATGGCCCGTCTGGCATTGAGGGCAGGTAATAGCGGTTTCATCGGGTTTATCAATGAGCTCAGTATGCTCACATTCTGGATAGTTGCTGCAGCCGATAAACATACCAAAACGCCCCTGGCGCAACACCAGTTCGCCGCCGCAGTCAGGGCAATGTTTCCCCTCCAGAACTTTGACGATATGTCCGTCCGCTGAGGATTTCAACGGACGGATATAGTCACATTCCGGATAGTGCGAGCAACCAAGAAACGGACCGTGTTTCCCGGAGCGAATCACCAGTTCAGCCCCGCACTGCGGACAGGGCTCATTTTTACGCACCGAAAACAGTGCTGATTTAGCCATAACAACTCATGCTGAATTAAGGTTGATTAATGCAGCATACCTTCATTCACTTCAAAGAGTAATTCTTCCATTTGCTGATATGCATTTTCACAACCTGGAATATTGAACAAAACCATCAGGATGACCCACTTCAGGTCTTCCAGGTCGAATTCTGCGGTATCCAGCGCGAGCACACGTTCAATCACCATTTCTCGCGTTTCGAGGTTTA
>NZ_JBFWLF010000387.1:0-3273 GCF_050252275.1 Citrobacter sp.
AGAGGTCGGTCAAACGCTCTGGTTAACCACCGATGTTGCCAGACAATTTATTTCGATATTAGAAGCCGGCATAGCCAAAATCGAATCCGGCGATTACCAGGCCAACGAATACCGTCGGCATTAACGAGACGGACATTCTCACTTAAAAAGGCACCTTCGGGGTGCCTTTGCTATTTCTGGGTTGTATTACGCATTTCACTTATTTACTCTGCATCAAACGCGACAGCAGAGAGAAACCGATGAAATACGACTTAATCATTATAGGCAGCGGGTCCGTTGGGGCAGCCGCAGGTTATTATGCCACTCGCGCCGGGTTAAACGTTCTGATGACCGACGCGCATATGCCACCGCATCAACAGGGTAGTCATCACGGCGACACCCGGTTGATCCGCCACGCCTATGGCGAAGGTGAAAAATACGTTCCGCTGGTGCTGCGTGCGCAGGCGCTATGGGACGAACTCTCCACGCAAAATGAAGAGCCGATTTTCGTCCGCTCCGGCGTTATCAATCTTGGCCCCGCCGGTTCGCCCTTCCTGGCAAACGTCGCGCACAGCGCAAAACAGTGGCAACTGAACGTTGAACAACTGGATGCCGCCGCCATCATGGCGCGCTGGCCCGAAATCCGCGTACCTGCAGACTACACCGGCCTGTTCGAAGCTGATTCCGGTTTTTTACGCAGTGAACTGGCGATCAAAACCTGGATCCGTCTGGCAGAAGAAGCAGGATGCGCTCAGCTCTTCAACTGCCCGGTCACAGCCATTCACCATGATGATGACGGCGGGGTCACTGTAGAAACCGCTGACGGCGAGTACCGCGCGAAGAAAGCGCTGGTGAGCGCCGGTACCTGGGTTCAGGCTTTGCTCCCCGAGCTTCCCATCCAGCCGATACGAAAAGTGTTTGCCTGGTACCAGGCCGATGGCCGCTATAGCATCAAGAATAAGTTTCCTGCCTTCACCGGTGAGTTGCCCAACGGCGATCAATACTACGGCTTCCCGGCGGAGAACGACGAACTGAAAATCGGTAAGCACAACGGCGGGCAACTTATCCACGCCGAAGCTGAACGCAAACCGTTTGCCAGCGTCGCCAGCGATGGATCTGAAGCATTCCCGTTCCTGCGCAATATCCTTCCGGGAGTGGGTTGCTGTCTGCACGGTGCGGCCTGCACCTACGACAACTCGCCGGATGAAGACTTTATCATCGACACGCTGCCCGGCCATGACAACACGCTGATCGTGACTGGGCTGAGTGGTCACGGCTTTAAATTTGCCTCCGTATTGGGTGAAATTGCCGCTGACTTTGCCCAGGAAAAGCCATCCGCTTTTGACCTGACGCCGTTCAGACTCTCCCGATTTACTGCATAATCGTTAAATGGCCTCGTAATGAGGCCTTTTTAATGGTGATTACAATATGCGTCGTCTGTTTCTTTATCTGGTCAACAATATTCGCGAGCATTTTATGCTCTACGTTATTTTGTGGTCGCTGCTGGCGATTCTTGATGTTATTTATATCCTGTTTTACTGAGCCATCAGCATTGACAAATACTGACAAAAATTGAAAGTTATCTAATTTTTGTTTTGTTTTTTTGAATGACAAAACCCATCCCCTACCCCCACAAACCGTCATAAATCGGTCATTTCTGACGAATCCGTTGAATCAAAATCCACAATTAATACAAAATTATTGAATCAACGTTAAATATCTCTCCCGGTGTTATTTTTTAGTTGCATTTATGTCTCTGTCAGGCCATTTTCATTCAATCCTGAAATATGAAATGGAATTTTTATGCAATTTTCAAATACGCCTCAACAGTATGGTTTTATTTCCGCCATGCTTCACTGGCTAACCGCGTTGGTGGTCTACGGGATGTTTGCACTCGGTCTCTGGATGGTGACGTTGAGCTATTACGACGGCTGGTATCACCAGGGACCGGAATTGCACAAAAGCATCGGGATCCTGCTGATGATGGGCCTGGTCGTGCGGGTCATCTGGCGTCTGATCTCGCCACCGCCGAAAGCGCTGAAAAGCTATTCGGCCCTGACCCGTGCTGGCGCAGCGTTGGGCCACCTCGCGCTATATCTGCTGCTGTTTAGCATTGTCATCAGCGGTTATCTGATCTCGACGGCGGACGGTAAACCGATCAGCGTTTTCGGCTGGTTTGATGTCCCGGCCACCTTCGCGGATGCTGGCGTTCAGGCCGATCTCGCCGGAAGCGTACACCTGTGGCTGGCCTGGACCGTCGTTATTCTTTCCGTTCTGCATGGCATGATGGCCTTTAAACACCACTTTATCGATAAAGACGACACCCTGAATCGCATGTTGGGTAAGTCGTCATCTGACTATGGAGCTCAAAAATGAAAAAAAGCCTGCTGGGTTTAACTCTCGCCTCTCTGCTGTTCACCACCGGTTCCGCCGTCGCGGCGGATTATAAAATTGACAAAGAAGGACAACATGCCTTTGTTAATTTCCGTATTCAGCACCTGGGATACAGCTGGTTGTACGGCACGTTCAAAGACTTCGACGGAACCTTTACCTTTGATGAAAAGGATCCCGCCGCCGATAAAGTGAATGTGACAATCAACACCAACAGCGTGGATACCAATCACGCCGAGCGTGATAAACACCTTCGCAGCGCTGATTTCCTCAATGTCGCGAAATTCCCGCAGGCGACCTTCACCTCCACCAACGTGAAAAAAGACGGTGATGAACTGGATATCACCGGGAATCTGACGCTAAACGGCGTAACAAAGCCGGTGACGCTGGAAGCGAAGATGATCGGTCAGGGTGACGATCCGTGGGGGGGTAAACGCGCAGGCTTCGAAGCCGAAGGTAAAATCAAGCTGAAGGATTTCAACATCACCACCGATCTGGGTCCTGCCTCGCAGGAAGTGGAGTTGATTATCTCTGTTGAAGGCGTACAGCAGAAGTAAACGAGGAATGATGCCGGATGGCGATGTTGTCGCCGCCATCCGGCCACACCATTACTCGGCAGGATCCGGAATACCCAGTTTCGTATTCAGTCGTCCACGCGACTTGTTGAAGATTTTATTGCCGTTCTCGCGTCCTGCGCGCAGGCGACGTTGCTCTTCTTCAGGTAATGCGCTCTCTTCGCAACAGATCTCGCTACAGCAGCCGTTGTACTTTTGCGCACATGCCGGGCACTGAATAAACAGCAGATGGCAGCCGTCATTTTTACAGTTGGTGTGGCTGTCGCACGGCGCACCACATTGATGACAATGCGCAATCACCTCATCTGAAATACGCTCACCCATGCGC
>NZ_JBFWLF010000388.1:0-3255 GCF_050252275.1 Citrobacter sp.
TTCTTACTTACGACCGGAATGGCCGAAACCGCCTTCACCACGGTGGGTGGCATCAAACTCTTCCACCAGATTAAATTCGGCCTGCACGACTGGCACAAAGACCATCTGTGCGATACGTTCGCCCGGCTCAATAGTAAAACTGTCCTGACCACGGTTCCAGACGGACACCATTAGCTGCCCCTGATAGTCAGAATCAATCAACCCCACCAGGTTGCCCAGCACGATACCATGCTTATGGCCCAGCCCCGAACGCGGCAGGATGACGGCAGCCAGAGACGGATCGGCGATGTGAATAGCCAGCCCGGTTGGCAGCAGCGTGGTTGCGCCCGGCGCCAGTTCTACGGCGTCATCGAGACAAGCCCGCAGGTCAAGTCCGGCGGAGCCGGAGGTGGCATATGTCGGCAGCGGGAATTGCTTGCCGACACGCGGGTCCAGAATCTTAACGTCGATTTTTTTCATCATAACGGGTCACGATCTCGTCGAGTAATAATTGGCCCAGGAGTGCTTTGCGCTCAAGCGGTAAGACTTTATCTCCATCCTGCCAGAAAAGGTGTAAAGCGTTGCTGTCGCTATTAAACCCTTGAGTTGAAAGCGAAACATCGTTTGCACAGATCAAATCAAGGTTTTTACGGATACGTTTTTGCCGGGCATATTCTTCCACATTATTCGTTTCCGCGGCAAACCCAACGACATAGGGTCGATGGTCTTTACGTGCAGCAACTCCGGCGATGATGTCTGGGTTCTTGACCATTTTTATTGTTAATTCATCACCTTGTGTTGCCTGTTTCTTAATTTTTTCCGGGGCGACAATCGCGGCGCGATAGTCTGCTACGGCAGCGCAGCCGATAAAAATATGTTGCTGTTGGACGGCGGATTGCACCGCCGCTTCCATTTCCAGAGCGGTCATCACATCAACACGCTGTACAAAAGGCGGTGTGGGTAATGATACCGGGCCGGCGACCAGCGTAACGTTTGCCCCGCGACGGGCTGCGGCGGCGGCAATGGCAAACCCCATTTTGCCGGAGCTGTGGTTGGAAATGTAGCGCACCGGATCGAGCGGTTCGCGCGTCGGGCCCGCGGTAATCATGATGTTAAGATGTTGCAGATCGTTGACAGGGGCGAAATGTGCCGCGGCCATATCGACAATCGTTAAAGGATCCAGCATACGGCCCGGCCCTACATCACCGCATGCCTGGCTGCCGCTGTCTGGTCCCCAGATGAGCAACCCACGAGAAGCCAGAACGTCCAGATTATGCTGCGTTGCCGCAGCCCGGTACATCTGCTGGTTCATTGCCGGTAAAACAGCAACGGGCGCAGGAGTAGCCAGACAAATCGTAGACACCAGATCGTTTGCTATGCCGGCTGCGACACGCGCGATAAGGTCTGCGGTGGCCGGGGCGAGAATCACCAGGTCGGCCCATTTCCCCAACTCAATATGGCCCATTGCGGCTTCTGCTGCGGGATCCAGCAGACTGTCAGAAACGGGATACCCGGAAACCGCCTGTAAGCTGAGTGGAGTAATAAAGGCTTTAGCCGCCTCGGTCATTGCCACTCGGACATCAGCGCCGCGTTCGCGCAGACGACGCACCAGTTCAGGGGTTTTGTAGGCAGCAATGCCGCCGCTGACGCCGAGAACGATTTTTTTACCAGCCAGGCTCATCATGATCATTCCTGTTGGATTACACCAGAAGGCGGATATTTTATCACAATCCGTAAACTGTCGTGCGTTCACCCATGAATCACTTTGCGAGGCGCTACGCAGGAGTGGAAATTGTACGTCGATTCCCCCTCCGGCCCATGCCACCATGCGTGCTGGCATGAGGAGGTGTGGGGATGGAAACTGCTGAATATGTGCTGCCGAGGGAAAAACTGTTGGCGCTTGGGGTCGATACGCTGACGGATGACGAACTACTGGCGCTCTTCTTACGGACCGGAACGCCCGGGAAAGATGTCTTTGCGCTGGCAAAAGAGATCCTGGAACATTTTGGCTCTCTTTATAGCTTGTTGACGGCGGACTACTCTCAATTCAGCGCGGTGACAGGGATTGGCGTAGCAAAGTATGCGCAGCTTAAAGGTATTGCGGAACTGGCCAGGCGCTTTTATGAAGTGCAAATAAAAGGTACGAACCCGTTACTCAGCCCGGTGTTAACACGGGATTTTTTGCAGAGCCAATTAGCGGGGGAAGCGCGGGAAGTTTTCATGGTGGTTTTTCTCGATTCCCAACATCATGTCATTAAACATAGCCGCCTTTTCTCTGGCACACTCACTCATGTTGAGATCCATCCGCGTGAAATTATTCGTGAAGCGATAAAAATCAATGCATCTGCGGTGATCCTTGCCCATAATCATCCGTCGGGGTGTGCAGAGCCGAGCAAAGCGGATAAACTTATCACCGAGCGTGTCGTAAAATGCTGTCAGTTCATGGATATCCGTGTGCTTGATCACCTTGTCATTGGACGCGGAGAGTACGTTTCGTTTGCGGAACGAGGTTGGATTTGACGCACTTTGCGCGATCCATCGGGATCTTTGTCTGTTCGGGACTTGAGCACATCGCTGACTCAGCGTATACTACGCCACCTTTGAGAATCTCGGGTTTGGCATTTGGGCCTGGCAATCGAGTGTTCACTTAGACACCCAATCATTCACGTTGCGTTAAGGCAGCTTGAAGGGTGAGGTGTAGAACCGCGATGACCGGGCTGTAAAGCCTGACGAGGCGCCGATACCCCATACGAAGCTCGAGCTAATTTGATTTTTGGAGAATAGACATGTCCCGAGTCTGCCAAGTTACTGGCAAGCGTCCGGTGACCGGTAACAACCGTTCCCACGCACTGAACGCGACTAAACGCCGTTTCCTGCCTAACCTGCACTCTCACCGTTTCTGGGTTGAGAGCGAAAAGCGTTTTGTCACCCTGCGTGTATCTGCTAAAGGTATGCGTGTAATTGATAAGAAAGGCATCGATACAGTTCTGTCTGAACTGCGTGCCCGTGGCGAAAAGTACTAAGTACTAAGAGGAAATAAATCATGGCTAAAGGTATTCGTGAGAAGATCAAGCTGGTTTCTTCTGCTGGTACTGGTCACTTCTATACCACCACGAAGAACAAACGTACTAAGCCGGAAAAACTGGAACTGAAAAAATTCGATCCAGTTGTCCGTCAGCACGTTCTCTACAAAGAAGCGAAAATTAAGTAAGTCTCGCGTTGCTGTAATGAATATCCTCGCGTCGGCGGGGTTTTTTGTTTTCTGGCCATCCCCAT
>NZ_JBFWLF010000389.1:0-3226 GCF_050252275.1 Citrobacter sp.
GATTGTTGAGGCAAACTTCCGCTGTGAACAACTCCGGGAGCATATAGGTCAGCATCACCACATCCGCTTGCTTCAGAATTTGCAGTTCATTGACTTCCGCCCGCGAGTAATCCAACAGGATCGTCTGCTTGCCCGCCGTTGTCTTGTACGCGCTCAGATCAATAGCCGGTTTGCTGAGAAACGTATCATCCTGCGGTAAAATGCCATCTGCCAGAACCTCTGGTCGCCATAAGAACTGGAGAAAGTGCTCGGCACGATGAATAAACGCGTCGTCCGTGCAACCATAGCGACGGGCAAAATGCAGTGCCTGCTCGACGTTGTAATACGCCATATAGTTAGTGAAGGCGTTATTATTCACGTGTTCGGTGTATTCATCCGGGCCAATGACATCATGGATCTCAAGTCGTCCCTTCACTTCCGTTGTACGGCTCAGCCAGAACCGTGCCGTTTCCAGTAAAAGCGTTAGTCCTTCATGGGACATAAATTGCTCATCGCCTGTGACCTGCCAGTACGCCACAACGGCCCAGGCAATATCGGCCACCAGATGATGTTCCGCCTGCGCAGAGGCCACCTTCTGACGCAATCCGGTTCGAATGTTGATCGCCGCGAACTCCGGCGTCTCTTCATCACCGCTGCGCGCGCTTTCCCACGGAAACAGCGCCCCCTGCCAGCCGTTGATTCGCGCTTTTTCCCGCGCCCCGGCCAGATTATGCCAACGGTAGCGCAACAAATTCCGCGCGACGTCAGGGTAAGTGAACAGATGAAAAGGAAGCAGAAAGACTTCGGTATCCCAGAAAACGTGTCCTTTATAACCTTCACCGGTCATCCCCTTCGCGCCGATGCTACAACGCTCATCATGGGCAGGCGTCATAATCCGTAAATGATACAGGGCGAAGTCCAGCGCACGCTGATCGTCTGCGTTTACACTATTCACTTCTACTCGACAATGCTGCCACCAGCGCTGCCAGTTGGCGGCGGATTGCGCCAGTAACGCGTCATAACCCAGCCCCACGCAGGCATTTAGGTGCAGAATCCCCTTTTGCCCCCAGCTTTCCAGTGAGACATCGCACTCTGTGGTCCAGTCCACCCACGTGAGTTTTTCCAGTGTCAGGCATTCCCCTGCTTTCATCAACGAGCTGGTGTGCTGCATCAGCCGCCGTTCTTTTGCTGTAAAGCAGGACTGCGCATCACCGTTGACGCGGCAATGTGTGGAAACAGCGACATGACTTCGGCCATCCTGAGTGGTGTAAATCCCTTGCAGGAGATGTTGGCCGAACACCCGCAACTGCGTTTCATCCAGATGCTGGCGACCATGGTTGGTGATTGTTGCGTCAATGCCGGTCGATAACGCAATTATGGCATCGCTGTCGAGCGGGGTAATCGACAACGTCGTCGCCAGGAGTGGCAATTGCTCTGCTGAGACAAAGCGTCGACTCTCAATGGCGAAACGCGCCCCGTCAGGCGCACGCCAGATCAGCGAACGCGTTAACTCGCCGGTAGCGAAGTCGATCTCTCGCTGCCAGCTTTCGAGAGTTCCGCTGAGCAACGAGAAAAGCTCACCATTCAGGAAGATGTCGACGCCAATAACGTCCGGAAGGTTCACTCGTTCATTGATTTCCCCCTTCCCGGACCGGTGATACAACCCGGCCAGATACATCCCACGCGTTTGATGGGTATAAGCTTCTTCGTGGCTGGCTCTACACCCCAGGTAACCATTACCTGTCGCCAGTAGTGAGGCATATTTATTCAGGCTGTGCGGACAAAAACCCGATTCGGATAACGTAACTGGCTTGCTCATAATTCAACACACATCCCTGTTTCTGCAGACTGATACAGCGCCGCCACCAGTTGCTGGATTAGCCATCCCTGTTCGGCGTCCGCGATAGTGACCGGCTCACCGCGAACATGATTCACGAAAGCTTCCATACTGCGAAAATGACGCTGATCGTCTGCACATTCGCGGGCAAATAGCGTCTCCAGTTCGCCGCCCTTATCGGTATAGACCTGCGCCGGGAACAGCGTTGCCCCCGCTTTGTCACCACAAAAATTCACATTCATGATGGATTGTTCGGGGATATTCAACGCAAAGGAGGTTTCAAGACGCAGAATGCTGCCGTTGTGGAACTCGACGGTGCCAAACAGAGAATCCTCTACGGTATAGGTCGTCGGATCCCACTCACCGAACTGGCCACAATTTTTCTGTGTGCCAATTTTCTGAAAACTGTGGGCCCAGACCCGTTTCACCATTGGGAACCCCAACACATACATCGCGGCATCCAGCATGTGAATACCAAGATCGATCAGCGGCCCGCCGCCCTGCAGCGCTTTATTGGTAAAAACCCCCCATCCGGGAACACCGCAGCGACGCAGCGCTCTGGCGTTGGTCACGTAGATTTCACCGAGAACGCCCGCCATGACCTGCTCACGCAGTAACTGCGTATCCAGCGCGAACCGATGATGGAAATCATAAGCCAGTACTTTACCCATACGACGCGCGGTATTACGCATCTCCAGCGCCTGATCCGGGGTCATCGCTGGCGGTTTCTCACACATCACGTGACAACCGGCCTCCAGTGCCAGCAAAGTATGCTGGTAATGAAAACGATTCGGTGAACAGATGCTGACGATATCGGGCTTTACCTTCTGAAGCATCGCCTGCGGATCGTCCCAGACCTGCGCATTACCGTATTTATCTGCCAGCGTTTGCGCCTGAGAACGGCGGCTGTCACAGACAGCCACCAGTTCCAGATCCTCGCGGGTGCAGTAGTACGAAGCATGAACTTTATCCGCTACCTGTCCGGCGCCAATGATGGCAACACGAAGCGGAGAACGAGTCATTGCACTTTTCACGGCAACCTCTTAGCAGGTACGCAACCAGGCCAATGACTGACGGTAGGCTTCCGGCAGATTTTCTGCCCGCACCCGCCCTTCATACACCACGTAGCCCTGATAGTTATCTTCGCGCAACTGATCAAACAGCATGCTGAAGTTCAGGCTGCCGCTGCCCGGTTGATAGCGATGATTATCCGCGATATGCACATGTCCCAGCAGATCGCGGTTATCGTGCAGCGCCTTCGCCATATCATCTTCTTCGATATTCATGTGGTAGAAATCGCCGATGATCTGTACGTGCTTCAGATTGTTTTCCACAATGTACCGACGCGCATCCGCCAGCGTGTTGATCATATGATCCTGATAACGGTTAAGCGGCTCGAGATATACGGTG
>NZ_JBFWLF010000390.1:0-3176 GCF_050252275.1 Citrobacter sp.
TGGTTTTTGAAAAACCAAAGGTTAGGAAAGTATTATTCAGATGACAAAATTAGTGTGCCACGACAACCGCAAATCGACAGTACTGAGAACCAGGTTGAGAAGCAAAAAAATCCGTAATCCCTGGGAGATTACGGATTCTTACACAACGACTGCATCGGTCAGCTTTCGGCTTTAGAGACATGCTCCGGCTATAACCGTAGCCTGCTGAGAGCTCACCCCTTCACCACAATCAACGGTTCAATGTCGCTCTCTTTCTTAATAACCAGCGATTCGTCGCCACGCAGGCAGGTGCCGCCGTAGTTGCCGCCAACGGTAAAAGTGCACACCTGAATATACTTACCGGCAACGTTTGGCAGACACCAAAGCTGCTGATAAATGTTCTTCTGTGCAGCAAATTTCCCGCTGGTTTTGTCCAGCAGTTCTTCCTGATGGCTGACCAGGTCGATATTGCTGCCACAGCGACCCGCAATCGGTTTCACCGCATAACCGGTTTGTGCCAGTTCATCATTGACGACAAAATCGGTATCCAGCAGATAGCGGTGGTGCGGGAAAAGTTGCCACAGGATCGGCAGGATCGCTTTGTTACCCGGGATCACCGTCCACAGCGGCTCAAAGACCAGCACTTCCGGGCGCAGTAGCACATCGATCAACCGGACATCCTGATGGGTATGTCCGGTACGAATCGGCACGGCGGCATACTCGGTTTCGCTGACTTCACGCACCTGCTCAATCGCCGTTTCCCACGCCCAGGTTTTCCAGACGCAGTTCACCAGGCGTCCGTCACCGTCAATGAGTTGTCCGGCATCGTCCCAGCGCAGTTCATCCAGCCCACGCAGGATCTTACTTTCAAACCCGGCCTGATGCAGCGCCTGCTGCATAAACTGGGCATGATAGTTCTCCTCAATATCCTTATCCTGCATGATGTGCACGAATGGACGCGCGTGGCTGTGTTTCCAGGCCCCCGCCAGCTCATTGATCAGGCCTTCTGCCGGGTTATGTCCTTTACCGGTATAGCCCTGCTCCGCCCAGCGTTCGAGGATCAGCCCCGCTTCGGTATGGCACGACGCGGAATCGGCGTTGTATTCGTACACTTTCAACCCGCGCTCATCCATACAGAAATCCATACGACCGGTGATCATATGGTGGCGACGGCGTTGCCAGGAGAGACGCAAACGCGGCCAGAGGATTTTGGGAATGTCGAACAGCGCCAGCAGATTGTCGTCTTTCAGCACCTTGTCTGTAGCGTGCAGATACATCAGATGCAGCTCGTTGGTCGCTTTGATCAACTCCTGTTCGGCACTCTCGGTCATCGTGAAATACTGATACGGATCCTGATTGATCACGTGACCGTTCGCTGTCACGTAGGCTTTTTGCAGCGGATCCTGTTCATCCAGCCATTTACCGTCAAACTGGCCGTTTTCTTCCAGTCTTGCCGCGCCAATCTTCAGCGAATCATTGGCGATCTCCGGCTGTGGCAGGCTGTGCCGGGTATCGTCGGTCTGGATCATCCAGCCCAGAATAGTAGTGTCGTCAAAGGTGTCTTTCAGGGTATAGCAGCCATTTTCCACCACCATCTCCAGCTCACGCGTCCACTGCTGTCCGGGAGGAAGCGGCGTGTGAATGACGTTCTGCTCGGCAATGCGGATTTTGTTATCCAGCAATTGAGTGATAATCGCGACATGGCCGGTGTCTTTAAATTCTCCGCCTTTCTGCCAGATCAGCAGCGCCCCGGCGACCGGTGCGCGAGGCGACCCGTTAGGAAACGCCTGTAGCGGCAGAATGTTGTCGTTCACCACTTCGCGCAGGAAACGCAACGAGAAAATCTCCCACGCCATGCCAACATCGGTGAACACCGCACCATAATTCAGGAAGAGAAAACGGCGCGCGAACTCGACGCACTGCCATTTGTGGCCCATGTATTCGTTGTCGATGTAGCTGCGAAACGCGGCGTCATCGTCATAGTCCCGCGGGTCGAGGGAGCTGTAATCTGAAGAGTAGATCGCTACACCACCGGGGGCATAGCCCAATAATGTCCCGAACGGGGCATCCTGACTGGTCGTTCCTTTGCTCATGCACCTTACCTCAAAACTATACTGCTGAGCAGCTTCTGCTTGCCTGCCCTACACCGTCGACCATCATACACCTCAACGCAGCGGGAGCGTGCGCAACAACAAAAAATAGGCAGGTGTAAATGTGCCGATCTGTTAAAGGTACGAATGGCGACCTGCTACACTGCTTCAACACAACCACTCAGAAGGCAGATCAACATGTCAGATAACACTTATCAGCCCGCGAAAGTCTGGACGTGGGAAAAATCCAATGGCGGTGCGTTCGCCAACATCAACCGTCCTGTCTCCGGTCCGACGCACGACAAAACGCTGCCGGTCGGTAAACATCCGCTTCAGCTCTATTCGCTGGGTACGCCGAACGGCCAGAAAGTCACCATCATGCTGGAAGAGCTGCTCGCGCAGGGGGTGAGCGGCGCAGAGTACGATGCCTGGCTGATTCGCATTGGCGAAGGCGATCAGTTCTCCAGCGGCTTTGTGGAGGTGAATCCCAACTCGAAGATCCCGGCATTGCGCGATCATTCGCAAAATCCACCGGTGCGTGTGTTTGAGTCGGGCTCGATCCTGCTGTATCTGGCAGAAAAATATGGTTATTTCCTGCCACAGGATTTAGCAAAACGTACAGAGACATTAAACTGGCTGTTCTGGCTGCAGGGTGCAGCGCCCTTCCTCGGCGGCGGCTTCGGTCACTTCTATCACTACGCGCCGGTGAAGATTGAGTACGCGATCAACCGCTTTACAATGGAAGCCAAACGCCTGCTGGACGTGCTGGATAAACAGCTGGCGAATAACGCTTACGTGGCAGGCGATGAGTACACCATTGCCGATATGGCTATCTGGCCGTGGTTTGGCAACGTGGTGCTGGGCAATGTGTACGATGCGGCAGAATTCCTTGATGCGGGCAACTATAAAAATGTGCAGCGTTGGGCAAAAGAGATCGCTGAACGTCCAGCCGTTAAACGCGGACGGATTGTGAACCGGACCAACGGGCCATTGAATGAGCAGCTTCATGAACGTCATGATGCCAGCGATTTCGAGACCAATACCGAAGATAAGCACCAGAATTAACGCAAAAAAAATGCCGGACAGAACCTATCCGGCATTCACTCT
>NZ_JBFWLF010000391.1:0-3151 GCF_050252275.1 Citrobacter sp.
AAACCTGATGCAGGCAGGGGCGATTACCATGCTGACCGTGCGTCTGGGCTCGGTGATTTCGCCCATGCTGGGTGGGCTGTTGCTCGCCACCGGCGGTGTGGCCTGGAACTACGGTCTGGCGGCGGCAGGTACCTTTATCACCTTACTGCCGCTGTTAAGTCTTCCGGCACTGCCGCCACCGCCACAGCCGCGTGAACATCCGCTGAATTCGCTACTCGCGGCGTTTCGCTTCCTGCTTGCCAGTCCGCTTGTCGGCGGTATTGCGCTGCTCGGCGGCCTGATGACGATGGCAAGCGCTGTGCGCGTGCTCTATCCGGCACTGGCGATTAGCTGGCAGATGTCAGCGGCACAGATTGGCATGTTGTACGCCGCCATCCCGCTTGGGGCGGCGGTTGGTGCGCTCACCAGCGGGAAACTGGCGCACAGCCTGCGTCCGGGGTTAATTATGCTGGCCACGACCATCGGGTCGTTTCTGGCGATTGGCCTGTTTGCCCTGATGCCCGTCTGGGCGTTAGGCGTGGTGTGTCTGGCGCTATTCGGCTGGCTGAGCGCTATTAGTTCGCTGTTGCAGTACACGATGCTGCAAACGCAGACGCCGGAAAATATGTTAGGGCGCATCAACGGTTTGTGGACGGCGCAAAACGTCACCGGGGACGCCATTGGTGCGGCGTTATTAGGCGGTCTGGGAGCGATCATGACGCCGGTGGCGTCGGCGAGCGTTAGCGGCTTTGGTCTGGTGATTGTGGGACTACTACTGCTGCTGTTACTCAGTGAATTACGTAGATTCCGGCAGACGCCGCCGGAACCCGCTTAGTGTGAGACTGGCCGGATAACGCGTTATCGCCGCCATCCGGCAATGACAATTAAAACAGTGTGGCGAGACGGTTTAACACCTGCATCGCGCTGTAATAATCCAGACGGAAAGACTCGGTGCCCAGGGCATAGACGCGCTTGTTCTGTACCGCAGGCAGGTGCGCCAGCAGTGGGTTGGCGTAGATCGCCTGCTCATCTTTCTCATCACCGGCAAACAGGAATAGCGCTTCGCCGTTCAGACCGGCCGCCAGATTTTCACCGCCAAGCTGAATGATATCGTGACGTTTCCCCTGGCTTTGGCTGGGCTGCAGTCCGCCAGGCAACGTTGCCAGCGTAAAGCCGAGTTGCTCCAGCATTTTTCCTTGCGCAGACTCTGGCGTCCACAGATTGGCTCTGTGGGCGGCGGCGGTGTAGACCAGCGCGCTCACCGGTTGTGGCGGCAACGTCAACTGCTGCTTAACGATGGTTAGCTGCTTATCAAATTCGGCAATACGTGCGGCGGCCTGTTTCTCCTGGCCGGTAATCTCGCCCAACTGCGTCAGCAGCGACTGCCAGCTTTTATCGTCGTAATTGATGATAAGCGTCGGGGCAATAGGCGAGAGCTGATCGTACAGCGCCAGGGCGGAGTCGCCGCCGGTCGCGCTAATCAGAATGAGATCGGGCATTTGTGCTGCCACCGCTTCGGCGTTCGGTTCACCAATATACAGACGCGTCAGCTTGCGTGCTTTTGCCACGTCACCCCACTGACGTAAGAATCCCTGATCGTCAGCCACGCGGTTATTGGGGGTTGTCGCCCCGCTGGCGACCACCGGTGCATCAATCGCCAGTAATGAACCGGTCAGTGTGACGCTGGTAGAGACGATGCGTTCAGGTTTGTGTTCCAGCGTATGGTTGCCGCGAACGTCGGTCACCTGACGCGGCCAGTCCGCCGCATGAGCTGAGGAGAATCCGAAAACGAAGAGCGTAACGAGCAGGGAAGGCAGTCTCACAAATCAATTCCTGTGCTGAGTTATTAATGCTTCTCATTTTCATTATTAAGCGTAAGGGATGCAAGCGTTAGTCGCACATTGTGCTACCTCAAGAGTTGACATGTCGCCTGTTTGCTTTTAGGTTAGCGCCCGAAAATATAAATGATAATCATTATTAAAACCTTTATCATTTTGGAGGATGATATGGATACGTCTTTGGCCGAGGAAGTTCAGCAGACCATGGCAACACTTGCACCCCAGTGTTTTTTCTTTATGTCGCCGTATCGGAGTTTCACGACGTCAGGATGCTTCGCCCGCTTCGATGAACCCGCCATTAACGGTGATTCGCCAGACAGCCCCTTCCAACAAAAATTACACACACTGTTCACCGATGCCAAAGCGCAGGGTATCGCAAACCCGGTTATGGTGGGGGCGATTCCGTTCGATACTCGCCAGCCATCGTCGCTGTTTATTCCTCAGCGCTGGCAGACCTTTTCTCGTCAGGAAAAGCAGCGATCATCACGTTACTTTACCGATCATCAAACACTCAACGTCACGGCGCGTAACGCGATTCCCGAGCAGGAGACGTTCGAAGCGATGGTCGCGCGCGCCGCTGCGCTGACAGCGACGCCTGAAGTCGACAAAGTGGTGCTGTCACGACTGATTGACATCACCACCGACGCTGAGATCAACAGCGGTGCGCTGCTGGAACGTCTGGTGGCGCAAAACCCGGTTAGTTACAACTTCCATGTCCCACTGCGCGATGGCGGCATTTTGCTCGGCGCGAGCCCAGAATTGTTGCTGCGCAAAGAAGGCGATCGCTTCAGCTCGCTGCCGCTGGCGGGCTCCGCGCGCCGTCAGCCTGATGACGTGCTGGATCGGGAAGCCGGAAACCGCCTGCTGGCCTCTGAAAAAGATCGCCATGAACATGAGCTGGTTACGCAGGCGATGAAAACCGTACTGCGCGATCGCTGTCAGGATCTACAACTACCGTCTTCACCGCAGCTCATCACCACGCCCACGCTCTGGCACCTCGGCACGCCGTTTGAAGGCACAGCCAATGCCGGAGAAAACGCCCTGACGCTGGCTTGTCTGCTACATCCGACGCCGGCGTTGAGCGGTTTCCCGCATCAGGTGGCAAAACAACTGATTGCCGAACTGGAGCCGTTTGATCGCGAACTGTTTGGTGGCATCGTCGGCTGGTGTGACGCCGAAGGCAACGGAGAGTGGGTGGTGACCATCCGCTGCGCGACATTACGGAAAAATCAGGTGCGTCTGTTTGCAGGCGCAGGGATCGTCCCGGCCTCTTCACCGGTGGGGGAATGGCGTGAAACCGGCGTCAAACTTTCCACCATGTTGAACGTTTTTGG
>NZ_JBFWLF010000392.1:0-3136 GCF_050252275.1 Citrobacter sp.
ATTTTGAAGAGTGCCAGGTTTACCGCATCGACCACTATCTGGGAAAAGAGACCGTTCTGAACCTGCTGGCGCTGCGTTTTGCCAACTCCCTGTTTGTGAATAACTGGGATAACCGCACGATCGATCCTGTGGAAATCACCGTGGCAGAAGAGGTGGGCATTGAAGGGCGTTGGGGTTATTTCGACCAGGCCGGGCAGATGCGCGACATGATCCAGAACCACCTGCTGCAAATTCTGTGCATGATTGCGATGTCGCCGCCGTCGGATCTGAGCGCTGACGCCATTCGTGATGAAAAAGTGAAGGTGCTGAAGTCGCTGCGTCGTATCGATCGTTCAAATGTGCGTGAAAAAACCGTTCGCGGTCAGTACACCACCGGCTTTGCTCAGGGCAAAAAAGTCCCTGGCTATCTGGAAGAAGAGGGCGCGAACAAGAGCAGTAACACCGAAACGTTTGTGGCGATCCGCGTCGACATTGATAACTGGCGCTGGGCGGGCGTGCCGTTCTACCTGCGTACCGGTAAACGTCTGCCGACGAAATGTTCTGAAGTTGTGGTTTACTTCAAAACGCCTGAATTGAACCTGTTTAAAGAGTCCTGGCAGGATCTGCCGCAGAACAAGCTAACCATTCGTCTGCAGCCGGATGAAGGCGTGGATATCCAGGTTCTGAACAAAGTTCCGGGTCTTGACCACAAGCATAACCTGCAAATCACCAAGCTGGATCTGAGCTACTCCGAGACTTTCAATCAAACGCATCTGGCGGATGCTTACGAGCGTCTGCTGCTGGAAACCATGCGCGGCATTCAGGCGCTGTTTGTGCGTCGTGATGAAGTCGAAGAGGCGTGGAAGTGGGTCGACTCCATTACCGAAGCGTGGGCAATGGACAACGATGCGCCGAAACCGTACCAGGCCGGGACCTGGGGACCGGTTGCTTCGGTGGCGATGATCACCCGTGACGGTCGTTCCTGGAATGAATTCGAGTAAAAAGTGTCTACCACTCCTGTGTTATTTTACCGGTAACATGATCTAACACAGATTGTTGAACAATTTTTGCACTTTTAAGCCTCGTGTGGATTCACCCGCGAGGCTTTTTTTATTACACTGCCTGAAACGATTTTGCCCCTGAGCTCCGGTGAGCAAGCGTTTCCTGTATTTATACACGCAGTAAATGAACTTGCCAAACCTGTAGCTCTGACAGATAAATTTCAGGAGCCTCTATGAATCCGAATTTGTTACGCGTAACACAACGTATTGTTGAACGTTCCCGTGAGACCCGTTCTGCCTACCTCGCTCGTATAGAACAGGCTAAATCCTCGACCGTTCACCGCTCACAACTGGCATGCGGGAATCTGGCGCACGGATTCGCGGCTTGTCAGCCAGACGATAAAGCCTCTCTGAAAAGCATGTTGCGTAACAATATCGCGATCATCACTTCCTACAACGACATGCTCTCCGCACATCAACCCTACGAACATTATCCGGACATCATTCGCAAAGCGCTGCATCAAGCCAATGCGGTCGGGCAGGTCGCGGGCGGCGTTCCGGCAATGTGTGACGGCGTCACGCAGGGGCAGGACGGTATGGAGCTTTCGCTGCTGAGCCGCGAAGTGATTGCGATGTCCGCCGCGGTGGGACTCTCTCACAACATGTTCGACGGTGCGCTGTTCCTCGGCGTTTGTGACAAAATCGTCCCGGGTCTGGCGATGGCGGCGCTGTCATTCGGTCATCTGCCTTCCATCTTCGTGCCGTCAGGTCCAATGGCGAGCGGCCTGGCGAATAAAGAGAAAGTCCGCATTCGTCAGCTTTATGCTGAAGGTAAAGTTGATCGTATGGCGCTTCTGGAGTCTGAAGCCGCCTCCTATCATGCGCCGGGCACCTGCACGTTCTACGGTACCGCGAACACCAACCAGATGGTGGTGGAGTTCATGGGGATGCAACTGCCGGGGTCCTCGTTTGTTCACCCGGATGCTCCGCTGCGTGAAGCGCTGACGGCAGCAGCAGCGCGCCAGGTGACGCGTCTGACCGGTAACGGTAACGAATGGATGCCGATCGGCAAAATGATTGATGAAAAAGTGGTGGTGAACGGGATTGTCGCGCTGTTGGCGACCGGCGGTTCAACGAACCATACCATGCACCTGGTGGCGATGGCCCGCGCTGCGGGTATCCAGATTAACTGGGATGACTTCTCTGACCTCTCCGACATCGTGCCGCTGATGGCGCGTCTCTATCCTAACGGCCCGGCGGATATTAACCACTTCCAGGCTGCGGGCGGTGTCCCGGTCCTGATGCGTGAACTGCTGAACGCGGGTCTGCTGCATGAAGACGTCAACACCGTGGCCGGTTACGGCCTGAAGCGCTACACCCTGGAACCGTGGCTGAACAATGGCGAACTCGACTGGCGTGAAGGCGCGGCCAAATCGCTGGACAGCAATGTCATTGCCTCCTTTGACCAGCCGTTCTCTCATCATGGTGGCACTAAAGTGCTGAGTGGTAACCTCGGTCGTGCGGTTATGAAAACGTCCGCCGTACCGGCCGAGAATCAGGTGATTGAAGCACCAGCCGTTGTTTTTGAAAGTCAGCATGATGTCCTGCCGGCCTTTGAAGCGGGTCTGCTGGACCGTGACTGCGTGGTAGTTGTGCGTCATCAGGGACCAAAAGCGAACGGAATGCCAGAATTACATAAACTCATGCCGCCACTTGGTGTATTATTGGACCGTCGTTTCAAAATTGCGTTGGTTACTGATGGTCGACTTTCCGGTGCGTCCGGTAAAGTGCCTTCAGCCATCCATGTAACCCCGGAGGCCTATGATGGCGGACTGCTGGCAAAAGTACGCGATGGCGACATTATTCGGGTGAACGGACAGACAGGTGAATTGACGCTGTTGGTTGATGAGGCGGAGCTTGCCGCTCGCCAGCCGCATATCCCGGATCTGAGCGCATCGCGCATCGGTACGGGGCGTGAAATGTTCGGCGCGCTGCGTGAACAGTTGTCCGGCGCAGAACAGGGCGCAACCTGTATTCATTTTTAAGGCATATTTTGTAATCAGGCGAGAGAAAAACTCTGATGAAAAACTGGAAAACAAGTGCAGAAGCAATCCTGACCACCGGCCCGGTTGTCCCGGTGATCGTAGTGAATAAAC
>NZ_JBFWLF010000393.1:0-3111 GCF_050252275.1 Citrobacter sp.
ATGTCCAACTGTGCACGATCAACACTGCGAACATCTGCTTCAATAATTCCTTCGTTGGCTTTGTAACCACGGAAGTAAATCGCGTATTCACCCTGCTTGAGCGCTTCCACCAGTTCGCCTGTCGCGATGCCGGTAACAGCTTCATCAAACTTAATTTCTGCGCGGGCGATATCCCGTCCCGCGCTGTCCCATACCACGCGAGCGGTCACACCGTTGAGCGCATTCAGCGCATCAATAAACGGTGTCATTTTTTCCAACATCTCCGCGCCGCTCTCTTTCTGCGCATTCAAATAGAGTTCAATGGCACAGGTCAGGCCGAGAATCCCCTCTTTGCCGACCTTCATCGCCCGGCCAATACCCGCCGTCTGGCGTTTCACCCACTCGACGTACTGGGTTTTGCCGATGACCAGTCCGCTGGTAGGGCCTTCGATCGCCTTCGCGCCGCTGTAGATCACCAGATCGGCCCCCGAACGGTAGTAGCACTGCAGATCTTCTTCCGCCGCCGCATCAACAATCAGCGGCAGATTGTGTTTACGCGCCACGACGACGGCCTGCTCAACGCTGAGCATGCTTTTTTGTACGCAGTGGTGGGATTTGATGTAAAGAATCGCCGCCGTGCGTGGGGTGATTGCCGCCGCCAGCTGTGCGGCAGAGCATTCATTGGCATATCCGGCTTCCACCAGCTTGCCACCGCCCAGCGCCACCATCGTGCCAACCGGCGCACCAAAGTTAACGTTGTGCCCTTTCGGCAACACGATTTCGTTATTCTCAATCGGTGTGACGTGCAGGTTCTCCAGCAACCAGTCGCTGTCCTGGACCAGCACGGCGGCCACCGACTGAGCAATGCCCGCAGACGCACAGGAAACCACCGTCGCCCCTTCCACATCCAGCAGCTTCGCAATGTATTCCCCGGTTTTATTCACCAGATCTTTCATCTCAAAGTACTGGTTCATACCGGCCATCGCCGCTTCCACCACTTTCGGGCGCGGCGTGGACACGCCCAGCGCCGTCATTCGTCCGGAGGTATTAATTACCTGCTTTAAATGGTATTTCTCAAAAATCGAAGGCATGTTCCGCGCTCCCTTGTTCGGTCATATAGCCCTTGCCCGCACGTATTGCGGCAAGCGGCACCAGCAGTTTTTCAGCCTGTAAGCTGTCATTTTCGGCATCGATCAGCACGGTTGGCTGACGCTTCAGCGTAAAGAGGGTTAAGTCAGCGTCCAGACCTGGCTGGAGGCGACCTTTGGATTTCAGACGCAAGCCGTCGGCGGCATTAGCCGTCACACAGTTGATGACCTGCGGCAGCGACATCCCGATGGCGAGGAATTTCGACATCACATTCGCCAGCGAATGTACCGGGCCGCTGATACGGTTGCGGCAATAGATATCAGAACTGATGGTGTGCGGCAGAATGCCTAAGCTGATGGCACGTTTCGCCACCGCAAAACTCAGGCTGGCCGTGCCGTGCCCGACGTCCAGACGCACGCCTCGCTGAATCGCCCGGGTGACCGAGGCGCGCAGTTCGCCCTCCGGCGTCAGAATGCGATTAGGTTTTCCGTTGTAGCAGTGGGTGATGATATCGCCCGCCGTCAGGCGCTCTGCGATCTCATCCAGATCCGGCGGGTTATTGCCAATGTGGACCATCAGGGGCAAATCACCGTTCGCTTGCTGCATCGCTTTGGCGCGTTCCAGCGGCGTGATGCCATTTTCACCCACCACGCTGCTGCTCATACGCGCTTTCAGGCCGACGATGAAATCAGGGTAGCGTTTCACCGCCTGCTGCACCGCGTCGGCATCGATGTTGGCCATATTCGCCAGTTCGTTTTGTGCAATCAGCCCGACGCGGGAGATATTCAGAAGTGCATAGACTTCCGTCGCGGCGTCGCGCGTGAGGGTATAGAAATCATCAATATCATCGGCACCGGTACTGCCCGCATCCACCACGGTCGTCACGCCGGTGGCAATGCCTACGCTGTCCGGCTCGTCGTGATAAATCGGAGAATTTGGATAACAGTGAACGTGGGAATCAATCCATCCGGCGCTGACGTAGTACTCGCCGTTGAGCTCAACGGTTTTCACCGCCGGGTCGTTTATCTCGCCTAACGCGGCGATTTTGCCGTCCTTCAGGGCGATATCACAGACCGTATCGTCAACCAGACGCGCACGGCGCAGGAGTAAATCAAACATGTCTCTCTCCTTTTGCCGGATAGCGGCGTAACCACCCTATCCGGCCTACAAAGACGCGCTTATCCGTAGGCCTGATAAGCGCTTTACCATCAGGCAATTAGCTAATCGCAATCGGGAAGATTGAACCTAAAATCATGGCGCCAAGGATAGCGCCCCCGGTGATCGGTTTCTGCCAGATGTAAAACAGCAGTGCGCCGACCAAAGAACCCACGCCGATAGGGATCGACGCCGTCATCGCGCTGAGGATGATCAATGGGCCGAGGAAACGCCCCGAGGCGTTACCGGCACCCATCATCACGTCCGCCCCGTAGGTCGAGTCACTCTGATTGATGGTGAACTTACGTGCCAGGATAATGACGTAACCAATCGCCAGGCCAATCGCCAGCCCCGTAGCGAGAGAAGCGATAAAGTTCTCAACCGGGAACACAATGCCTGCGCCCAACAACAGCGCCGGAACCCCCAGACCAACGCCGGTCTGAATCGCACCGCCGATATCCAGAATCCCCACCAGGGAGCCTTCGATAATGCGGGCGAACAGGAAGCTGGCACCAAACGCGGCCACTGCGCCGTACGATCCGGTATCAATCCCCGCTTTCAGCATGGCCACGAACGCCACTTCGTTAAACGCGCCAATCCCGTACAGGTAGTACATGTGCGTCCCGGCAAACACGCCGGAGGAGAGCAGGCCAACGAAGATCGGGAACGACCAGTCGGCAAACCAAAAACCTTTATTCTGTTCCATTGTGGCCTCCGTTATTTGCCGCTAAGCGAGTTGTGGATCAGTTCGAGCCAGTTCGGCACGGTCATGTGGAAGGATTCGATCATCTTCATGTCGAAGCCACGGAAGAAGCCGCTCAGGACGAACAGCAGAACGATGGCCGCCATCATCACTTTGGTCACATGGTTCCAGCCGCTCTCTTCAAC
>NZ_JBFWLF010000394.1:0-3092 GCF_050252275.1 Citrobacter sp.
ACTCCTTTCTGGTGGTGGTGCTGGGCGGCGTCGGCCAACTTGCCGGTAGCGTGGCGGCGGCGTTCGGTCTCGGCGTATTCAACAAAATTCTCGAACCGCAGATGGGTGCGGTACTCGGGAAGATTGTCATTCTGGTGTTGATCATTCTGTTTATCCAGAAGCGACCCCAGGGATTGTTTGCTTTGAAAGGGAGAGTCACCGAATAATGACCATGCCAATGACCTTAACACTGGCGCGTAAAGCGCCGCGTATCAGTCGGGTGCTGGCGGGGATTATCCTGCTGGCGCTGATGGTGCTGCCGTTTCTTGCCTTGCTGCCCGCCGATCATCCGCTGGCGATTTCCGTGTGGACATTGACGCTTGCCGGGAAAATTCTTTGCTATGCGGTGGTGGCGGTCGCCCTGGATCTGGTCTGGGGGTATGCCGGGATGCTGTCGCTGGGACACGGGCTTTTCTTTGCGCTTGGCGGTTACGCGATGGGGATATATCTGATGCGCCAGGCCTCCGGTGAAGGGCTGCCCGCGTTTATGTCCTTTCTCTCCTGGAGCGAGTTGCCGTGGTTCTGGTGGGGAACCCAGCATTTTGCGTGGGCAATGGCGCTGGTGGTACTGGTGCCCGGCGGACTGGCGCTGATCTTTGGCTACTTCGCTTTCCGCTCGAAGATTAAAGGCGTCTACTTTTCGATCATGACGCAGGCGCTGACCTTCGCCGGTATGTTGTTGTTCTTTCGTAATGAGACCGGTTTTGGCGGCAACAACGGGTTTACCGGTTTTACCACGCTTCTGGGGCTGCCGGTCACTGCCACCACCACCCGTATCGGACTGTTTCTGGCGACGCTAGGGTTGCTGGTACTGGCATTGTGGCTGGGGTTTGCGCTGGCGCGCAGTAAGTTTGGCCGGATCCTCACCGCCGTGCGCGACGCGGAAAACCGGCTGATGTTTTGCGGCTATGACCCGAAAGGTTTCAAATTGCTGGTCTGGACGCTCTCTGCCGTGTTGTGCGGGTTGGCAGGCGCACTGTATGTGCCGCAGGTCGGGATCATTAACCCCAGCGAAATGTCGCCCACTAACTCTATCGAAGCCGCCATCTGGGTGGCGCTCGGCGGGCGTGGCTCGCTGATAGGCCCAGTCATTGGTGCGGTGATGGTAAACGGTGCCAAAAGCCTCTTCACCGTCATCATGCCGGAATACTGGCAGCTGTTTCTGGGGCTGATCTTCATCGGCGTCACGCTGTTTTTACCCCGTGGCGTGATTGGCCTGTTTCGTAAAGGAGACAAATAATGCAGCCGGATGAAGGCCTTTTTACCCGCCAGGTTCCCGGCGATCGCTATCGCCAGCAGACGGACCCGGTGCTGCAACTGGAAAACATCAACGTCAGCTTTGACGGTTTTCAGGCATTAACCAATCTCACGCTGAATATTGGCGTTGGCGAACTGCGTTGCGTCATTGGTCCTAACGGCGCGGGGAAAACCACGCTGATGGATGTGATTACCGGGAAGACGCGTCCGCAAAGCGGAAAGGCGCTGTATGACCAGTCAACCGATCTGACCGCGTTGGATCCGATCGCCATTGCCCGTCAGGGTATTGGCCGTAAGTTTCAAAAGCCGACGGTGTTCGAAGCGCTGACGGTGGCAGAAAACCTTGAGCTGGCGATGAAAAACGATAAATCGGTGTGGGCGTCACTGCGCGCAAGGTTAAACAGCGAACAGCGCGACCGCATCGATGAGATGCTTGGCTTGCTGCGCTTGCGGACCGAAAGAGGGCGTCGCGCCGGAATGTTGTCACACGGACAGAAGCAGTTTCTCGAGATCGGTATGCTGTTGGTGCAGGAGCCGCACCTGCTATTGCTGGATGAACCCGCCGCTGGCATGACCGATGCAGAGACGGAATATACTGCAGAACTGTTTCGTACGCTGGCGGGCAAACATTCGCTGATGGTAGTGGAGCATGATATGGGCTTTGTAGAAACCATCGCCGACCACGTCACGGTGCTCCATCAGGGAAGCGTACTGGCGGAAGGCAGTCTGCGTGAGGTGCAGGCCAACGAGCAGGTGATTGACGTCTATCTTGGGCGCTAAGGAGTACAGATGCTACAGGTAAATGAACTGAATCAATATTATGGTGGCAGCCATATTCTGCGCGGCGTCACCTTTGACGCCAGCCCTGGTGAAGTGACCTGCCTGCTGGGTCGCAACGGCGTCGGTAAAACTACCTTGCTGAAATGTCTGATGGGGCTGATACCGGCGCGTAGCGGAACGGTGACCTGGCAGGAAAAGAACATCACCCATCGCAAGCCGCATCAGCGTGTACAGGCGGGCATCGCGTATGTGCCGCAGGGCCGCGAAATTTTCCCGCGACTGACGGTGGAAGAAAACCTGTTGCTGGGGCTGTCGCGCTTTTCGTCACGCGAAGCGAAAGCGGTTCCGGAAGAGATCTACACACTATTCCCGGTACTGAAAGAGATGAAACAACGGCGCGGCGGCGATCTCTCCGGTGGTCAGCAGCAGCAACTGGCGATTGGCCGCGCGCTGGCGAGTCGTCCGCAGTTATTGATCCTCGATGAACCGACGGAGGGGATTCAGCCGTCGGTGATCAAAGAGATAGGACAGGTGATCGCTCAGCTCGCCCGGCGTGGCGATATGGCGATTCTGCTGGTTGAGCAGTTCTACGACTTTGCAGCGGAACTGGCGGATAACTATCTGCTGATGTCGCGCGGTAGCATTATTCAACGGGGACGCGGCGAAAATATGGAATCGGAAGGGGTACGCGGTTTAGTGGCTATCTGACAGCCGTGCAGGCCCTGGACCTGCACGACATCAGCTCAACACAACGCCGGTTGGCCCCAGGGTCTGACCCGCATGCCTTTAAGCATCAGCGCCCACGCGACAATAATCGCCACCATCAGGACGATAAACAGCGTCCAGGCGGGGAATGAGGTCAGAATGACGCCGCTGGCCAACGGGTTAAACGCCGCCCCCAACCAACCCAGCGACTGCGTGGAGAAATAACTGGCCTTCATACCCGGTGGGGCGATGTTATCGATCAACATGTATTCACCTGGTGCGTAGATCACTTCACCAAGCGTAAAGATCGC
>NZ_JBFWLF010000395.1:0-3071 GCF_050252275.1 Citrobacter sp.
ACTCTTTCATTCGTAATACAGAAACGCACGTTTTGCAGGATGCAAAAAATAAATCCGTTTTTGACAATCCATTTTCACAGGACTTTGCACTACACTTCCCTTAAGAGAAATCTATGGAAGGAATGACGCCGCATTGCCCTAAATCAAACTAACGGGTTTTATTTGACTAGAGAACGGATGACGATCGTTTTTAAAATAGCGAGCTATTTATTTGTCGTCATTCAGGCAGACAATAAATATTGATTGCCACTATTTTTTTGTGGTTATTTTTTACATTGAGGTGGATATGTTGAGAAAATTAGCAGCCGAATGTTTTGGTACATTTTGGCTTGTTTTTGGTGGCTGCGGCAGCGCCGTTCTGGCAGCAGCGTTTCCGGAATTAGGTATTGGTTTTGCGGGTGTTGCCCTGGCCTTCGGCCTGACCGTATTAACCATGGCCTTTGCTGTTGGCCATATTTCCGGCGGGCATTTTAATCCGGCGGTGACATTAGGCTTATGGGCTGGCGGCCGTTTCCCGGCAAAAGAAGTTATTGGCTACATTATTGCCCAGGTAGTCGGCGGTATTATTGCAGCGGCAGTCCTGTATTTAATTGCCAGCGGTAAAGCCGGTTTTGATGCAACCGCCAGCGGTTTCGCCTCCAACGGTTATGGCGAGCACTCTCCGGGTGGCTACTCCATGCTGTCCGCGATTATTATCGAAATTGTGCTGACTGCCGGCTTCTTGCTGGTGATTCACGGCGCAACGGACAAACACGCACCGGCAGGTTTTGCGCCGATCGCTATCGGTCTGGCACTAACCCTTATCCACTTGATCAGCATTCCGGTGACCAATACGTCTGTGAACCCGGCGCGGAGTACCGCGGTCGCTATCTTCCAGGGCGGTTGGGCGTTAGAACAACTGTGGTTGTTCTGGGTGATGCCAATTATTGGCGGGATTCTCGGCGGTCTTATTTACCGTACGCTGCTCGAAAAACGCAATTAATGTCAGAACGCCCGACGGCGCATACCCGTCGGGTCAAACGCGCTTCAGCCGGACCTTGTCCGGCTTTTATTTTGCATCTTTACTGAACCCGCGTAATTGGGTAGTGTCATGGCGCTGTCTCGCTAATTCAAAGGACCCGGCTGTTCATGTTTTCAGGACTTCTCATCATTCTGCTTCCGCTGATAGCAGGTTATCTCATTCCGCTTCGGCACACCGCGGCATTAAAACTGATCAATCGACTATTGAGCTGGATGGTTTATCTGATTCTCTTTTTTATGGGGATCAGCCTGGCCTTTCTGGATAATCTGGCGAGCAATTTGCTGGCGATATTTCACTATTCCGCCGTTAGCATTACCATTATTTTGCTGTGCAATATTGCCGCATTACTGTGGCTGGAACGCGCATTACCCTGGCGACATCATCATCAACAAGAGAAACTGCCCTCCCGTATCGCGATGGCGCTTGAGTCGCTGAAACTGTGCGGCGTGGTGGTGGTTGGCTTTTTGCTGGGATTGAGCGCGCTGCCCATTTTGCAACACGCCACAGAAGCAAGCGAATATACGCTGATCCTGCTGCTGTTGTTGGTCGGCATCCAGTTACGCAATAGCGGGATGACGTTAAAGCAGATTGTCCTGAACCGGCGAGGCATGATTGTGGCGGTCGTGGTCGTCGCCAGTTCCATGATTGGCGGCCTGATTAACGCGTTGATTCTCGGTCTGCCAGTGAAAACTGCGCTGGCGATGGCGTCGGGTTTTGGCTGGTACTCCCTTTCTGGTATTTTGCTGACCGAATCCTACGGTCCGGTGATCGGCAGCGCCGCGTTCTTTAACGATCTGGCGCGCGAACTGCTCGCGATTATGCTGATCCCGGGTCTGGTACGCCGCAGTCGTTCTACTGCACTGGGACTGTGTGGTGCCACGTCGATGGACTTTACCCTGCCGGTTTTACAGCGTACCGGTGGGCTGGAGATGGTTCCAGCGGCGATTGTTCACGGCTTTGTCCTCAGTTTGCTGGTGCCCATTTTGATGGCTTTTTTCTCCGCTTAACGCCCTCTTTGGCGGTAGGCCACTGCCGCCAAAATTGCGCTAAATCAATCTCCCTGTAAGTTGTATCAGAAATCCCTTTTATCCCTCTGCGTACAGGCATAATCTTAAACATGTATATCAAATATAACTTTAAAGGTGTGACCATGTTTTGTGTGCAATGTGAACAAACCATCCGTACTCCGGCAGGAAACGGCTGCTCATACGCGCAGGGTATGTGCGGTAAAACGGCTGAAACCTCTGATCTGCAGGATCTGCTGATCGCCTCCCTACAAGGTCTGTCTGCATGGGCGACTAAAGCTCGTGAATATGGCATCATTAATCATGACGTTGATAACTTTGCCCCGCGTGCTTTCTTCTCCACGCTGACCAACGTTAACTTCGATTCTCCACGTATCGTTGGCTATGCACGCGACGCTATCGCGATGCGTGAAGCGCTAAAAACCCAATGCCTGAGCGTTGACGCCAATGCGCACTGTGATAACCCAATGGCTGACCTGCAACTGGTTAGCGACGATCTGGGCGACCTGCAGCGTCAGGCCGCCGAATTTACCCCGAACAAAGACAAAGCCGCGATTGGCGAGAACATTCTCGGCCTGCGTCTGTTGTGCCTGTACGGCCTGAAAGGGGCGGCGGCCTATATGGAGCACGCGCACGTTCTCGGGAAGTACGACAACGATATCTACGCGCAGTACCATAAAATCATGGCGTGGCTGGGCACCTGCCCTTCCGATATGAACACTCTGCTGGAGTGCTCAATGGAAATCGGCCAGATGAACTTCAAAGTGATGAGCATTCTGGATGCCGGTGAAACCACTAAATACGGCCACCCGACGCCGACCCAGGTTAACGTGAAAGCGACCGAAGGGAAGTGCATCCTGATCTCAGGTCATGACCTGAAAGATCTGTATAACCTGCTGGAACAAACCGAAGGTACTGGCGTTAACGTCTACACCCACGGTGAAATGCTGCCCGCGCACGGTTATCCGGAACTGCGTAAATTCAAACATCTGATTGGTAACTACGGTAGCGGCTGGCAGAACCAG
>NZ_JBFWLF010000396.1:0-3026 GCF_050252275.1 Citrobacter sp.
GGCAATCTGCGTCGCCAGCAGCACACCGAGCGACAGATGTCCCTGTAACGCGATACCCAGACCGTAGCTCACCGCCAGCGTCGGCAATGAGAGATAGAACGGCAGCCACAGGCTCAGAATGTACTGACGATAGCTGGAACCCAGCACCGGTTTGATCATCACGAAGTAGCTCAGAATGGTGTTGATAATTTGCACCAGCAGGAAGCCCAGCGTCACGCCAATTGCGCCCGCCATCTGCCCGCCGACAATAATCGCCGGGATGAACAGGAACGTTTTAAACACATTGAATTTAAAGCTGATGTCTACCCGCGCTTTCGCCATGAGCAGCGAACCAATCGGATTACCAACCGAGCGCAGCAACCCCACCACGCACAGCAGTTGTAGCACAGGAATGATGCTGTTCCACTTCTCGCCAAAGACCAACGGCACAAAATTATTAGCAACCACCATCAGGCCCAGCAATGCCGGGAAGTTGATAATGCCCACCACGGAAAGCAGTTTGTAGAAGTTCACGCGCAGCTTCTGGGTGTCGTCCTGAATTTTGGCAAATGCCGGAAACAGCACGCGGGTGATGATGGGGTTGAGCTTCATCGGCGGCACCACTGCCACGTTATACGCCAGGTTATAGCCCCCTGCGACGCCGGCCCCGAGAATACGCGCCAGCACCAGCGTGGAAAGGTTGGTGTTGACGTAGTTGATGATGCTGTCCGCCGTCAGCCACGCACCAAAGCGCAAATTCGACGAAACGGACGCCAGCGAAAAGTGCAGACCCGGACGGTAGATCTTGCGGCCAAAATAGCCAAACAACAGCGTGCGCACCGCGCTATTTACCAGGTAACCGAGTATGGCCGTCATCGCCAGCGGCCAGAAATGCGCGCTGACAACGGTAAACGTAAAGCCTGCCAGTACAGCGCTGGTTTCAATCATCCCAATCTTGTTGAACTCCAGCTCTTTCTGCATCAGCGCGCGGAACTGCTGCCCGTGCGGGATCACCACAAACGCCAGCGACAGCGTTTTAATCAGCGGTGCCAGATCCGGGTTATGCAGCACATTGCTAATCACATCGCTAAGCAGGAAGACCGCCACACAGACGATGATTCCCAACCCGACGTTCAGCCAGTACAGCGTGGTCAGCTCAAGATGGCTTATCTCCTTGCGCTGAATAATGGAGTTGGCAATACCGAAGTCAGACAGCGTATCGGCCAGCGCAATGATCACCAGCGACACGGTTAGCAGGCCGAACTGGTGGTTATCGACAATCCGCGCCAGTACCGTCATCTGGATAAGCCCAAGGCTGATAATGATCACCGTGGCAATCGCCGACCACTTCGCGCCGCTGATGGTTTTTTCACGTAAGCTCATGACCGTTCCTCAGTACGCCGCTTTGTTAACAAAGCCCTTAAACACCGTCAGAAAAACGATCTTGATGTCGAACCACACGCTCCACTCGCGGATGTACTCCAGATCGTACTCCACGCGTTTTTCCATTTTCTCCAGCGTGTCAGTTTCACCGCGCCAGCCGTTGATTTGCGCCCAACCGGTGATCCCCGGCTTCACCTTGTGGCGCAGCATGTAGCCTTCAATCAGTTGACGATACTGTTCGTTATGCGCCACCGCATGCGGACGCGGCCCGACGATAGACATGCCACCGGTCAGCACATTAATAAACTGCGGTAGTTCATCCAGCGAGGTACGACGCAGGAAATTCCCCACTCGGGTGACGCGCGGATCGTTCTGCGTCGCCTGTGTGACGACCTTATCGTTTTCCATCACCTTCATTGAGCGGAATTTCCACACGTTGATCGGTTTACCGTCCATGCCATAACGGGTCTGACGGAAGATGATCGGCCCCGGCGAACTCAGCTTCACCGCCAGCGCAATGCAGCACAACACCGGGGAGATCAGCAGCAGGATCAGAGACGCCAGCACGATATCTTCCGCACGCTTAAGCAGACGGTTGATGCCCGACAGCGGCGTGTCATACAGCGGCACCACCGGCACGCCACTCACCTCTTCGATGCGGGAATGCAGGATGTTAAAAGTAAAGACGTCCGGAATGAGGATCACCGAACAGGTGGTATCCGCCAGTTCGCGCACCAGTTTTTTCACCCGCGCCCCGTCGCACATCGCCATCGCAATGTAGACGTTATGGATGCGTGACGCTTTCGCGTCTTCAACCAGTTGTTCGAGGTTACCTGCCCAGTCAGAGGTAACGCCGCCCGGTTTCGGATCGTGATAAACGCCAACCACCTCAAAACCTAACCACGGTTCGTTGCGGAAGCTATCGAGCAGCGCCCGTCCGGCAGGCAGATCGCCTGCGACGGCCACCCGGCGCGTGTTGTAGCCACGGTTGCGTAGCCATCCTGCACCGATGCGAATAAACGATCGGCAGAAGACCAGTCCGACGCTGGTCAGCAGATACCACGCCAGCCAGACCGCGAGGCGGTTATCGAAATCCTGATTGAATGCCACCAGACCGGCGCTAAAGACGAGGCTCAGCGTCCAGTTTTGCAGCAGGAGAGTCAGTTCAGTGGAAATTTTGACGCCGCGCCATGAGCGATAGAAATCGGTTATGCCACCCAGCATCTGGAAAACAACCAACGTGATCAGCGCCACCAACAGGTGCATATACAGGAAAGGCAGTCCACTGACTTCGCAGACGACCCACAGCCCGCCAAACATGATGGTGATATCTGAAAAGCGTTGCACCATAGAGATTAACGATGCATTGGTTTTGGCCCGTTCGCGCTTTTTTAGATTTGTCATCGTTGTTCCTGTTATTAGCCCCTTACCCGCCAGCGGGTAAGGGAAGATCTGACCTTACTGATTCAGTAACGCCAGCAGAGTGCGCGTTCGCGCTTCCATCAGCGGAATATCGCCGCGTGACTCCACGTTCAGGCGTACCACCGGTTCGGTGTTGGAGGAGCGCAGGTTGAAACGCCAGTCGACGAACGACATGCTGATGCCGTCGGTTCTGTCCACCGCCAGCGCCTCGCTGGCAAAGTGTTGTTCCACCCGAGAAATCG
>NZ_JBFWLF010000397.1:0-3020 GCF_050252275.1 Citrobacter sp.
TTTTATTTCCATCTTTTTTCTCACATTGCATCCATAGTTATTATTAATAAGTAATCATATAGGGCTAAACACGGCTGATGGTTGATTATGATCAAACGCGCTTTTATGGAAAAATAAAGTGGTAAAACCATGACACTCTTATCATTTTTCATCTGATAAAAAGCAGTGATTTAACTGAAGATGACATTTTTGGAAACATATAAGAGATAAAAATAGAACAACAGCATAATCATTGTATAGTTAATTATATTGCGATTATATATTCCGTCAGGCAAGCGCAATAAAATTCTTATTTTTGGAACGTATGCAAAAAAGAGTATTCCTGGTCAAAAGGAATATTCCTGACGTTGAGGAACATATTACTTTTTATGCTAATTTAGCAATAATATGATTTTTTGTTATACAAAAAGAAGAAAGCCTTCTGCGTGAACTGAGTTCTTACCGTAAACGGGCTATACTGTTTCATCATCCCCATCGCCAGACTGAATCATGATCGTATCCGGACGCCATCCCTCTCTGCGCCTGTCGCTGGCAGGACTCCTGACGCTGACACTGTTTGGGATCGGCTATACCCTACATCTGCACTGGGGGGCGTTTATTCAGTGGTGTCTGGCGACGCAAATCACCCTGCATCGCTATCTGGTGATGTATCTGCTGCAGTTGAATAATCATCAGTACAGCGGCGGTTTCTGGTTACTGACGGGGGCGTTTCTGTACGGCGTACTGCATGCCATCGGACCGGGACACGGAAAGTTCATCGTGACGACCTATCTGAGTACCAATAAGGAAAGCCTGCTGGCTGCGCGGGTCGTGCCTTTTATTGGCAGTCTGATGCAAGGAGTCAGTGCGATCCTGTTTGTGTTTATCCTCGCGATTGGCTTTAACCTGGCAGCCGGCGATTTGAGCACCAGCCGATGGTACGTTGAAAAAATCAGCGCTGCGCTGATCGCCGGATTCGGCGCGTTTCTCATTTATCAGGCACTTAAATCCATACGCCCGATAACCTTCATCCGATTTACTCCCTTGCACAGCCATGACGAGAAGTGCGGCTGCGGGCATCACGGCGTCGGGCAGACGCTGGTGGACGGTAACTGGAAAACCCGGCTGGGGGTGATTCTCGCCATCGGTGCCCGACCATGCAGCGGGGCAATCATGATCCTGCTGTTTTCCAATGCTCTCGGTATCGTCACCTGGGGCATTGCAGCGGTGATGACCATGTCCTTTGGCACTGCGCTATCGATCATGGGACTGTCTCTGGCGGTACGTTATGCCCGAAATCAGACACTCACATGGTTCGGTACAGGACATCCCGCTCTGAAATGGCTTGCGCCTGCAGCGAAAATAGTCGGCGGTGTGGTGCTGATCCTGTTTGCCACAATTCTGTTCTTAACGGTGATCCCGATTAGCGCCAACGGCGATTATATTGCCGCAGGTTGCTGACCCGACCTGCGTAATAATTATCCGATAATGGGACACCTGCCCCAGTGAATTTCCCTGCCACCTTTGAATTACGCGTCCCAATAGGGATAATATCCACACGAACTGTGAACCCGGGACCACCATGAGACACTCCCTGCCTTGTCGCAAGCTACGTGAACGGCCGATGAAACTCGGTACGACGGTGATACTGATGGTCAGCGCCGTGTTGTTTTCTGTCTTGCTGGTCGTCCATCTGTTCTACTTCTCACAAATCAGCCACATGACGCGTGATGCGTTAGCAGACAAAGCGCTGGCCGTTGCCCGGACGCTGGCAGACTCGCCGGAGATCCGTGCGGGGTTGATGAAAAAACCCGAGGATAGCGGGATTCAGGCGATTGCCGAAGCGGTGCGCAAGCGAAACGATATGCTGTTCATTGTTGTCACCGACATGAAAAGCCTGCGTTACTCTCATCCGGAAGCCCAGCGCATCGGGCAACCATTTAAGGGCGACGATATTTTGCTGGCACTGGATGGCAAAGAGAATATCGCCATCAACCGGGGCTTTCTCGCCCAGGCGCTGCGCGTTTTCACCCCCATTTATGACGACAATCACCACCAGATTGGGGTGGTGGCGATCGGCCTGGAACTGAGTCGGGTGACCGAACAGATTAACGACAGTCGCGGCAGCATCCTCTGGTCCGTACTTTTTGGCGTGCTGGTTGGCCTGCTGGGAACATGGGTGCTGGTGAAAGTGCTCAAACGCATCCTGTTTGGCCTGGAACCGTATGAAATTTCTACCCTGTTTGAACAGCGCCAGGCGATGCTGCAATCAATCAAAGAGGGGGTCATCGCCGTTGACGACAAAGGCGAAGTGACGTTAATCAACGAGGCCGCCCAGGAGTTGCTGAACTACCGTAAGTCACAGGATGACCCCCAGTTTTCCACGCTCAGCCATGCCTGGTCGCAGGTGGTAGATCTCAGCGAAGTGCTGCGCGACGGTACGTCGCACCGCGACGAAGAGATCAACATCAAAGATCGGTTGCTGCTCATTAATACCGTCCCGGTTCGCAGCGACGGCAAGATTATTGGCGCGATCTCCACCTTCAGGGACAAAACGGAAGTTCGCCAGTTGATGCAGCGACTGGATGGCATGGTGAACTATGCCGACTCACTCCGTGAACGATCCCACGAATTCATGAATAAATTACATGTGATTCTGGGATTGTTACATCTGAAGAGTTATAAGCAGCTTGAAGACTATATTATTAAGACGGCAAACAACTATCAGGAAGAGATCGGCTCACTGTTAGGCAAAATTAGATCGCCGGTCATTGCTGGCTTTTTACTTAGTAAGATTAATCGCACATCCGATTCAGGGCACAAACTGGTGATTAGCCATGACAGCCAGGTACCGGACAGCGGCAATGAAGATCAAATTGCGGTATTGATTACCGCGCTCGGAAATCTGATTGAAAACGCGATCGACGCGTTAGCACAGCAGTCAGGAGGTGAGATCAGCGTCTCCTTATACTATCGCAATGGTTGGCTACATTGTGAAGTCAGTGACGATGGTCCCGGCATTGAACCGCACCGCCTTGACG
>NZ_JBFWLF010000398.1:0-3017 GCF_050252275.1 Citrobacter sp.
GCATTTGCTCTGGGTTATATTGCGCTAAACCGTGGGGAACAGATCAACGCACTGTGGATAGTCGTGGCGTCGGTCTGTGTCTATCTCAGTGCCTATCGTTTTTACGGTCTGTACATCGCAAAAAATGTGCTGGCGGTTGACCCGACGCGGATGACGCCTGCAGTACGTCATAACGACGGGCTCGACTACGTCCCCACCGATAAAAAAGTCTTGTTTGGTCACCATTTTGCGGCGATTGCCGGCGCGGGTCCGTTAGTCGGGCCGGTACTGGCGGCGCAAATGGGCTATTTGCCGGGCATGATTTGGCTGCTGGCTGGCGTGGTTTTAGCCGGGGCGGTACAGGATTTCATGGTGCTCTTCGTGTCGACGCGTCGCGATGGCCGCTCGCTGGGTGAACTGGTCAAAGAAGAGATGGGCCCAACCGCAGGGGTGATTGCGCTGGTGGCCTGTTTCATGATCATGGTGATTATCCTTGCGGTGCTGGCGATGATCGTGGTGAAAGCGCTGACCCACAGTCCGTGGGGAACCTACACCGTCGCGTTTACGATTCCGTTGGCGATCTTTATGGGGATCTATCTGCGCTATCTGCGTCCGGGTCGTATCGGCGAAGTGTCGGTTATCGGTCTGGTGTTCCTCGTGTTTGCGATTATTTCCGGCGGCTGGGTTGCGGAAAGTCCTACCTGGGCGCCGTACTTTGACTTCACTGGCGTTCAGTTAACCTGGATGCTGGTGGGTTACGGCTTCGTGGCGGCGGTACTGCCGGTGTGGCTGCTGCTGGCGCCGCGTGACTACCTCTCAACCTTCCTGAAAATCGGGACCATTGTTGGTCTGGCGGTTGGCATTTTGATCATGCGTCCAACGCTGACGATGCCTGCGCTGACCAAATTCGTTGATGGTACCGGGCCGGTGTGGACAGGTAACCTGTTCCCGTTCCTGTTTATCACTATCGCCTGTGGCGCCGTTTCGGGTTTCCACGCGCTGATCTCCTCCGGCACGACGCCGAAGATGCTGGCAAACGAAGGTCAGGCTTGCTTCATTGGCTACGGCGGTATGCTGATGGAATCGTTTGTCGCCATCATGGCGCTGGTTTCTGCTTGCATCATCGATCCGGGCGTCTACTTCGCTATGAACAGCCCAATGGCCGTGCTGGCGCCTGCCGGCACAGCGGATGTGGTGGCGTCTGCCGCTCAGGTGGTCAGCAGTTGGGGCTTTGCGATTACGCCGGACACGCTGCATCAGATTGCTAACGAGGTGGGTGAGCAGTCGATTATCTCCCGTGCGGGTGGTGCGCCTACGCTGGCGGTGGGGATGGCCTATATCCTGCACGGCGCGCTGGGTGGGATGATGGATGTGGCCTTCTGGTATCACTTCGCCATTCTGTTCGAAGCGCTGTTTATTCTGACGGCGGTCGATGCGGGGACGCGTGCCGCGCGCTTCATGTTGCAGGATCTGCTGGGTGTCGTTTCTCCAGGCCTTAAACGTACGGACTCATTGCCTGCCAACCTGCTGGCGACCGCACTGTGCGTGCTGGCGTGGGGCTACTTCCTGCATCAGGGCGTGGTGGATCCGTTAGGCGGCATTAACACCCTGTGGCCGCTGTTTGGTATCGCTAACCAAATGCTGGCAGGTATGGCACTGATGCTCTGCGCGGTTGTCCTGTTCAAGATGAAACGTCAGCGTTATGCGTGGGTGGCGTTGGTGCCGACTGCATGGTTGCTGATTTGTACCCTGACGGCGGGTTGGCAGAAATCCTTCAGCCCGGATACAAAAGTGGGCTTCCTGGCGATTGCCAATAAATTCCAGGCGATGATCGACAGCGGCAATATCCCGCCGCAGTACACGGAATCGCAGCTGGCGCAACTGGTGTTTAATAACCGTCTGGATGCGGGCCTGACTATCTTCTTCATGGTGGTGGTCGTGGTACTGGCACTGTTCTCCATTAAGACGGCGCTCGCCGCTCTCAAAGAGGACAAGCCGACGGCAAAAGAGACGCCGTATGAGCCGATGCCGGAAAATGTGGAAGAGATCGTTGCGCAGGCCAAAGGCGCACACTAACGTGTAATTATGCCCCTCTCCCGATCGGGAGAGGGGATTTTCTGACAGGTGGTAATGATGTTTGATACGCTTTCGAAAGCCGGGAAATATCTGGGCCAGGCCGCGAAACTCATGATTGGCGTGCCGGACTATGACAACTATGTCGAGCATATGCGGATCACCCATCCGGATCAGACGCCTATGACCTATGAGGAGTTTTTCCGTGAGCGTCAGGATGCGCGCTATGGCGGAAAGGGCGGGGCGCGCTGCTGTTAAACTCAAGGATCTTCGGGCCGGATAAGCACGTCATCCGGCATAATCAGGTTATTTCACCGTCCACGCTTTTGAAAACCGACGACTGGCAAACAGCTCCTGAAGACCGTTGATCTGTTTCAGGCGCAGGACTTCGTCCTCGTCCATCCCCAGTTCCTTACCGATTTTTTCGTCTTCCCATCCCAGTAATGCCAGTTCACGTACGATCTCCGACATCGCGTGGATCTGATGACGACCACGGGCACGGTTATGGCGAATAGTTGCTGCCATGCGGTCATGCCGCTCCCCTTCCAGACAAGTAATGGGTAAATAGCCTTTGAGACGGGATTTAAGCGAGGCTTTGCTTTTCCCCAGTTCATGGCGGTGAAAACCGTCGACGATCTCATACTCTTCTGGACTGGATTGGGTGGCAACAATAGGTTGGGTAAAGCCATCCGCCTCAATGGATTTCAGCAGCAGCTTTTTCTCCGGCGGAGCGACGTTATTAGGATTGTAATCGTTAGGCGAAATGTGATCGTTTTTTATCCATAGCACACAGTCAACCGGCTCGTCGCGAAATGGACTGACGCTGTGAATCGCCTTTCTGAACTCATTGATGGCTTTAATTCTTTCGTCATCAGATAAGCCAGAAAGATAGCTAAGGAGGTCCTGAGTTAATCGTTGTTGCATAAAATTCCCCATTCCTTGCGTTTCGCTTTAGATCGGAAGAG
>NZ_JBFWLF010000399.1:0-2935 GCF_050252275.1 Citrobacter sp.
CGTGTTCTGACAGATAGTTCGCCATCTGGCAGTACTGCGCGACAGAGATATATTCCGCTCGCATTGCCGGGTCAATACCCAGTTCCGTCAAGACCTCAACGCTGAACAGATTGCCGAGGCTGTTACGAATCGTTTTACGGCGCTGGTTGAACGCTTCTGTGGTGATGCGGCTCAACAGGCGAATATCGTTGACCGGATAGGGCATCGTAGTGTGCGGCACCAGGCGCACCACGGCGGAATCGACTTTTGGCGGCGGCGTGAAGGCGGACGGCGGCACTTCAAGCACCGGGATCACGTTGCAATAATATTGCGCCATGACGCTTAAGCGACCATACGCCTTACTGTTTGGTCCTGCAACCAGACGATTCACCACCTCTTTTTGCAACATAAAGTGCATATCGGCAATGGCATCAGTATAGCTAAACAGGTGGAACATCAGCGGCGTAGAGATGTTATAAGGCAGGTTACCGAACACGCGTAGCGGTTGACCCATCTTTTCAGACAATTCGCCGAAATTCATGGTCATGGCGTCCTGCTGATAGATAGTCAGCTTGGGGCCCAGGAAGGGATGCGTTTGCAGACGCGCGGCCAGATCGCGGTCAAGTTCAATGACCGTCAGCGCATCCAGACGTTCGCCAACCGGCTCCGTCAACGCAGCCAGACCGGGGCCGATTTCGACCATCGCCTGACCCTTTTGCGGGTTAATGGCGGAGACAATGCTGTCGATCACAAACTGATCGTTGAGGAAGTTTTGCCCGAAGCGTTTACGGGCTAAGTGGCCCTGATGGACTCGATTATTCATTGGGTATTAACAATCATTTTGATGGCGAGATTAAGCGCCGTAATAAAACTGCCGACATCAGCTTCACCCCGACCCGCCAGTTCAAGCGCGGTGCCGTGATCCACCGAGGTACGAATAAAGGGCAGGCCCAGCGTGATATTCACGCCACGACCAAATCCCTGGTATTTTAGCACGGGGAGACCCTGATCGTGGTACATCGCCAGCACAGCATCAGCATGTTGCAGATATTTGGCCTGAAACAACGTGTCGGCGGGTAATGGACCTGTCAATTTCATTCCCTGCGCGCGGAGCGTATCGAGCACCGGAACGATCGTGTCGATCTCTTCGCTGCCCATATGCCCCCCTTCACCGGCATGTGGATTCAGACCACAGACCAGCACGTGCGGATCGTCTACGCCAAATTTGGTGCGCAGATCGTGATGCAGAATGCCAATCACTTCGTGCAGCAGCGCCGGCGTAATGGCATCGGCGACATCACGCAGCGGCAGATGGGTCGTTGCCAGTGCGACGCGTAACTCCTCCGTCGCCAGCATCATCACCACTTTTTTCGCCTGTGAGCGCTCTTCAAAAAACTCGGTGTGACCGGTGAAAGGCACGCCCGCGTCGTTGATAACGCCCTTATGCACAGGGCCCGTAATCAGCGCCGCAAATTCACCCTCTATACAACCGTCACAGGCACGGGCCAGCGTCTGTACCACATACTCGCCATTCTTCACGGCCAACTGCCCTGGAACGACGGGCGCACGAAGCGAGACCGGTAACAGCGTCAGCGTGCCGGCTGTCTGCGGTTTAGCAGGGCTTTGCGGGGAGTAAGGGCGTAACGTGAGGGCAAGACCGAGCATTGTCGCCCGGTCAGTCAATACCGTGGCATCGGCACAGACCACCAGTTCAACCGGCCAGTCGCGCTGGGCAAGTTGAACGACGAGATCCGGACCTATCCCGGCGGGTTCGCCGGGAGTGATCACTACGCGTTGAGCAACCGTCATTAATTGCTCAGGATTTTAACGTAAGCGCTGGCGCGTTGTTCCTGCATCCAGGTTGCTGCTTCTTCTGAGAACTTCCGGTTCATCAGCATACGGTAAGCGCGATCTTTCTGCGCGGCGTCGGTTTTATCGACGTTACGCGTATCCAGCAGTTCGATCAGGTGCCAACCGAAAGAGGAGTGCACCGGTGCGCTCATCTGGCCTTTGTTCATGCGGGTTAACGCATCACGGAATGCCGGATCGAAAATGTCCGCCGCCGCCCAGCCCAGATCGCCGCCCTGGTTAGCCGAGCCGGGATCCTGAGAAAACTCTTTCGCTGCGGCAGCAAAGGTGGTTTTACCGCTCTTAATATCAGCGGCGATTTGCTCAAGCTTCAGACGCGCCTGCTGATCGGTCATGATCGGCGACGGCTTCAACAGAATATGGCGGGCGTGAACTTCGGTCACGGAGATGCTCTGGCTCTGGCCGCGCATATCATTCACTTTCAGGATATGGAAGCCGACACCGGAACGAATCGGGCCAACGATGTCGCCTTTCTTCGCGGTACTCAGCGCCTGAGCAAAAATGCCTGGCAGTTCCTGAATACGACCCCAACCCATCTGGCCACCTTTCAGCGCCTGCTGGTCAGCAGAGTAGGTGATCGCCAGTTTGCCGAAGTCGCTGCCGTTACGGGCTTGATCGACAATGGAACGCGCCTGAGATTCTGCTTCGTTCACCTGGTCAGACGTTGGGTTTTCCGGCAGTGGGATCAGGATGTGACTCAGGTTCAGCTCCGTACTGGCATCATTTTGATTGCCAACCTGTTGCGCCAGCGCATCCACTTCCTGCGGCAGGATCGTCACGCGGCGGCGCACTTCGTTGTTACGCACTTCAGAGATGGTCATCTCTTTGCGGATCTGATTACGGTAGGTTGAGTAGCTCAGACCATCGTAAGCCAGACGGCTGCGCATCTGGTCCAGCGTCATGTTGTTCTGTTTAGCGATATTGGCAATCGCCTGATCAAGCTGTTCGTCAGAGATTTTTACGCCCATCTTCTGACCCATCTGCAGGACAATCTGATCCATGATCAGACGTTCCAGGATCTGATGGCGCAGCGTTGCGTCATCCGGAAGTTGCTGACCCGCCTGGCCCGAATTGAGCTTCACAGATT
>NZ_JBFWLF010000400.1:0-2923 GCF_050252275.1 Citrobacter sp.
GCCTGGCAGAATAATAATAACTGCAGTGACTTTTTATGAAGCAAGCACAACAAAATAGAGATCAAAAACGTAAAAAAGAACAACTCTGTGCTTTAAAAAAAGAGACTCAGGATCACCTTATTTACCTCCGTTGACGAAACCTAAACATATATGTGAAGTTGATCACAATTTTAAACACTGGTAGGGTAGATAGCTCATTAACCGCCCAAATCAGGCGTCAACAGGTTCGGTTGTACAGACCTTAACCAGTCCGTGTAAGTAAACCTGCTACGCTTGTTACAGGAGTTGCGTCTGAGCAACCCCGCGCTCGACGGTGACGTTGCGCCCAGTGCGCCAGTGCAGTCGATATGCCGCGAGACAGGGCTTAGTCTACGAGGACAGCTATGCTGAAAAGGAAAAAAGTAAAACCGATTACGCTTCGTGATGTCACGATTATCGATGACAGTAAATTGCGAAAGGCGATTACCGCTGCTTCGTTGGGTAATGCGATGGAGTGGTTTGATTTTGGGGTTTATGGCTTTGTTGCCTACGCATTAGGTAAAGTGTTCTTCCCGGGGGCTGACCCCAGCGTGCAGATGATTGCCGCCCTTGCTACTTTCTCTGTTCCCTTTCTGATTCGTCCGCTCGGTGGTTTGTTCTTCGGTATGCTCGGCGATAAATATGGTCGCCAGAAGATTCTTGCCATCACCATCGTGATTATGTCGATCAGTACCTTCTGTATCGGTCTGATACCGTCCTACGCCTCGATAGGCATTTGGGCACCCATCCTGCTGTTGCTGTGTAAGATGGCGCAGGGCTTCTCCGTCGGCGGTGAGTACACCGGCGCGTCTATTTTTGTGGCCGAATATTCCCCGGACCGTAAACGCGGCTTTATGGGAAGCTGGCTGGACTTCGGCTCCATTGCCGGGTTCGTGCTGGGGGCGGGTGTGGTCGTCCTGATCTCGACGGTGGTCGGAGAAGAGAACTTCCTGGAATGGGGCTGGCGTATTCCGTTCTTTATCGCCCTGCCGTTAGGGATTATCGGACTCTATCTGCGTCATGCGCTGGAAGAGACCCCGGCGTTCCAGCAGCACGTCGATAAGCTGGAACAAGGCGACCGCGAAGGCTTGCAGGACGGACCAAAAGTGTCCTTTAAAGAGATCGCCACTAAGCACTGGCGCAGCCTGTTGGCCTGTATTGGCCTGGTGATTGCTACCAACGTCACCTACTACATGCTGTTGACCTATATGCCGAGCTATCTGTCGCATAACCTGCATTACTCTGAAGATCACGGCGTGCTGATTATCATCGCCATTATGATCGGGATGCTGTTTGTCCAGCCGGTGATGGGACTACTGAGTGACCGTTTTGGCCGTCGTCCATTCGTGATCATGGGTAGCATCGCGCTGTTTGCGCTGGCAATCCCGGCCTTTATTCTGATTAACAGTAATATCATCGGCCTTATTTTTGCCGGTCTGCTGATGCTGGCGGTGATCCTCAACTGCTTCACCGGGGTCATGGCGTCTTCATTGCCAGCCATGTTCCCGACACATATTCGTTACAGTGCGCTGGCGGCGGCATTTAATATTTCGGTACTGATTGCCGGTCTGACGCCAACGCTGGCGGCCTGGCTGGTGGAAAGCTCGCAGAATCTGATGATGCCTGCTTACTACCTGATGGTGATTGCGGTGATTGGTTTCATTACCGGTATCACCATGAAAGAGACCGCGAATCAGCCGCTGAAAGGGGCAACGCCCGCCGCCTCGGATATTCAGGAAGCGAAAGAAATTCTCGGTGAACACTACGATAATATCGAGCAGAAAATTGAGGATATCGATCAGGAGATTGCGGACCTGCAGGCGAAGCGTACGCGCCTGGTGCAGCAGCATCCGCGAATTGACGAGTAAATTAAGGTTTGCTTAATCTCTGACTGGCACACTCTCTTCCATACCCTGGAGGAGAGTGTGATGAAGCAGCGTATTTATGAAAGTGTCACGACCGTATTCAGCGTACTGATTGTCAGTAGCTTCCTGTACATTTGGGTCTCAACCTACTAAACCTTCTTCAATAGCACCGAGGCGCGGGTTCCGGTGGTTCCACTGCGATTTTGCAGGAAAAACTGCCCGTGGTGCAGCTGCGTAATGCGGCTGACGATGCTTAACCCCAGACCGATTCCACCGTAACGGCTGTCCATGCGGACGAAGGCTTTGCTGAGTTCGCCGCACTTGCTTTCATCGATCCCCGGTCCTTCATCTTCTACCGCCATTGTCATTGTTGCTTCGTCATCAACGTTCAGCGTAATGGCGATGGTGGTGCCTTCCGGACTGTAGCGATGGGCATTTTCCACCAGATTACGCAGCAGCATCCGCAGCAGCGTCGCGTCGCCCTGAACAGTCGCATCGTCCTGACTGTCAGGCAGCAGGAGTGTCTGTTCGCGCTGTTCCAGCATCGTGCTCAGCTCATCGTAAGACGGCAGGATCACATCTTCCAGCAATCTGACATGCTGATAATTTCCCGATGAAAAAGACTGACCCACGCGGGCGAGTTGTAAAAGCTGCGAGACGCTGTCCATCATTTGATCAAGACGACCCAGCAGCGGCGCGACATCCACGTGATGCGCTTTTGACAGCAGTTCCAGATGCAAACGGACGCCCGATAGCGGTGTTCGCAGTTCGTGCGCCACGTCGGCGGTAAACAGACGCTCGTTTTCGATGGTCGTGGTCAGTCGATTGACCAACTGGTTGAGCGCCGAAACGACCGCTTCAATTTCGACCGTTGAGCTGTGAATGTCGATAGGGGAGAGATTATCCGCCGTGCGGGTTTCTAATTCGTGTTGCAGGTTGGCGAGCGGACGGGTAATGCGGCGAACGGCCTGATAGCAGATGAACAGCGTTAACCCCACCATAAACAGGCTGGGGACGATCAGACTGGCGACCGCCTCGCG
>NZ_JBFWLF010000401.1:0-2915 GCF_050252275.1 Citrobacter sp.
CATCGCCGTCAGGAAAATGGCGCTGGTCACGCAGTCGGCGGTGATCCCCATCCACATAATATAAGAACCAATGGAACGGGCGCTGGGATCGTTGGGTTTTGAATTATAGAGCGGCGGCAGGTTGCGGATAATCGGGTAGATGATCCCTGCGCCGCGTGCGGAGTTAGACGGTGTAACGGGAGCAAGAATCAGCTCGGAGAACATCACCGCGTAGCCGAGAAACAGCGTGCGGTGCCCCATTTTTTTCACCAGCATCAGCGCGATACGCCGACCGAGGCCGGTTTTTTCATAGCCGGTGCCAAACATGAAGGCGGCGAAAATCAACCAGATCACCGAGTTAGAAAAACCAGAAACTGCCCACGAGAGCGCTTTGGACGTAAATTTGAATCCGTCCTGGGCGAGTTGTTCGGGGCTGAACAAAAGCCACGGCGAGAGAACCGCGATAATTGATATCCCAATCATCGCCACGACTGCGCCGGGTACCGGTTCCAGAATGAGTCCCACGATAACCCCGGTAAAGACCGCAAAGTAGAGCCAGGTGTGGCTCTCAAGACCGGTGGGGACGGGCAAAACAGCAATAATGGCGATGACCACCAGCGGAGCCAGATATCGCCACCAACCAGATAAAGGTGCCATTGTCGTATCCCTGCGAAAGAGGGAGAGGCCGAGGCCTCTCCGGAAGGGTTATTTGATGTAATGCACGTGTTCGCAGATTTCGTCGACGATGGGACCGCGACGTTCGGCGAACTGTTTTTTGTTTTCGGCGATCAGGTTGTTGCCGTGGGTGTCGATAGAGACAATCAGCGGACCGAACTCTTTCACCCGGCAAACCCACAGCGATTCCGGCATACCGAGCTCCATCCAGTGCACTTCTTCGATCTCTTCCACTTGAGTGGCTGCCAGCACCGCGCAGCCTGCCGGGAAGATCACGTGTAGCGCCTTGAACTTCTGGCAACCTTCTTCCGTTAGCGGCCCCATGCCGCCTTTACCCACCACCAGTTTGACACCCGTCTGCTCAATGAACTCTTTTTCAAAGGCTTCCATGCGCATGCTGGTGGTGGGGCCGACGGAGACCATCTCCCATTTTTCACCGTTCTTACGCACGATCGGTCCGGCATGGAAAATCGCTTTACCGTTGAGGTCGTAGGGGATCGGGCGCTTTAGTTCGATCAGGCGGCGGTGGCAGACGTCGCGGCAGGTCACCAGCGTACCGGTCAGATAGATCACATCGCCAACGCGGATGTCTTCCAGGTCTTCGGCTTTGATCGGGGTTGTGAGGATCTTTTTCATAACGCGCTCCGGGTGTGAGACAGGTTTTCGAAGGAGAGGTCAGAATGGACCAGCAGCGTACCGCGACGGTGCGCCCAGCAGCCGGTAGAGACAGCGACGCCAATGGTCGACGGGTGACGCGCGGCGGATTCAATATGCACGCCCATCACCGAACTGTTGCCGGTGAGCCCCTGCGGGCCAATGCCCAGCCGGTTCAACCCTTCTTCCAGACGCAATTCAAGCTCTGCCGCTTTGGGGTTCGGATGGCGGGTGCCGATCGGACGCAGTACCGCTTTACGGGACAGCACGGCGGCGGTTTCAACGGAGGTGGCGATCCCCACACCGACCAGCACCGGCGGGCAGGCGTTGACGGCCAGCGTCGAGATGTTTTCAAAGACGAACTTCACCACGCCTTCGTAGCCTTCGGAAGGCATCAGCACTTTGGAGCGCCCCGGCAACGTGCAGCCGCCGCCGGCCATGTAAACTTCAATTTCCGCGTCTTCGCCATCAGGGACAATGTCCCATGTCACCCACGGTACGCCGCTACCGGTGTTTTTACCGGTATTCACTTCGTCAAAAATTTCTACCGCGTTGTGGCGCAGCGGCGCTTTCACCGTGGCGTCTTCCACCGCTTGCTTGAGAATGCTTTGCAACTCACCCAATAGCGGGAAACGGGAGCCGACCTTCACGAAGAACATGATCTCACCGGTGTCCTGGCAGGCCGGACGGTTAAGATCGATAGCCTTCTGCATGTTGTCGAACATCGTGTGGTAGATGATTTGCCCCATCTTTGAGGTTTCGGCATCCCGTAGCTGTTTTAATTTGTCCACCACATCGTCGGGCATGCGCGTGGAAATCATGGCGGTAAAATTGGCGACTATTTCCGTCAGCGTATTAACCGCATTTTGATTATTTTGATTGCTCATCATGTCAACTCCAGTTCTTTTATTTGTCTGGAAATAAATTCTCCCTCACAAACTATCATTGAATGTGTGGTTTTATATTATTTGCCACTGTGTATATGCAATTAACAGTTCGTGAATGATGCTGAAGAAAGATGATGAAAATTGAGCAAAGGCAGAGATTAACCTTAGATTGCGAATTACACTTCAGGTATCAATTATCATGGACACCCCGAAAAATGCTCAAAAACTGGCCCTTAGCCAAAGACCTTCAGGTGCTGGTGGAAATCGTCCATACGGGCAGTTTTAGCGCCGCAGCATGCGCCCTCGGACAAACGCCTGCCTTTGTGACGAAGCGGATCCAGATTCTGGAAACTACGCTCGGCACTACGCTGCTTAACCGCTCGGCGCGCGGGGTGGCGCTGACGGAAAGCGGTCAGCGTTGTTACGAACAGGCACTGGTGATCCTGACGCAATATCAGCGCCTGATTGATGATGTGACGCAAATCAAAACGCGCCCGGAAGGGATGATTCGTATTGGCTGTAGCTTCGGATTTGGCCGCAGTCATATTGCACCTGCGATTACCGAATTGATGCGCAATTATCCTGAGTTACAGGTCCATTTTGAACTCTTCGATCGGCAAATTGATTTGGTTCAGGATAATATCGATCTCGATATTCGTATTAACGATGAGATCCCGGATTATTATATTGCGCATTTGTTAACAAAGTATAATAGATTAT
>NZ_JBFWLF010000402.1:0-2894 GCF_050252275.1 Citrobacter sp.
GAGTACAACGCTGTACGGCAGCCTCAAGAATCTGCAGGTCAGCCGAATCAACCCTCACGATGAAACTGAACGCTATCGTCAGCATGTTCTTGAGACGAAAGGCAGGGATCTGGATGAGGCCGGGAAACGGCTACTGGAAGAGGATTTACGTTCTCCCTGTACTGAAGAAATTGCCGTCTTTCAGGCCTTTTCAAGGGTAATTCGTGAAGCAGGTAAGCGTTTTGTGGTCATGGACACGGCACCAACCGGGCATACGCTTTTGCTGCTGGATGCCACTGGGGCGTATCACCGCGAAATTGCCAAAAAAATGGGTGAAAAGGGACATTTCACCACACCAATGATGCAGCTTCAGGACCCAGAGCGAACCAAAGTTCTGCTGGTTACGCTTCCTGAAACCACACCGGTGCTGGAAGCGGCAAACCTGCAGTCTGACCTTGAAAGAGCGGGGATTCATCCGTGGGGCTGGATTATCAATAACAGCCTTTCCATTGCGGATACGCGTTCTCCGTTGCTTTGCCAGCGTGCCCGGCAGGAACTGCCTCAGATTGAGGTTGTTAAGAATCAGCACGCTGACCGTATAGCGCTCGTTCCGGTATTGGCTTCAGAGCCCGCCGGTATTGAAAAGCTCAGAAAGTTGATGAGTTAATTTTTTAGTATTTACAGGGCGGCAAAGTCGCCCTGTCAGGAGGATGTATGTTACTGGCAGGCGTTATTTTTGTCCTGACCATTGTTTTAGTTATCTGGCAGCCTAAGGGTTTAGGGATCGGCTGGAGCGCGACGCTGGGCGCGGGACTGGCTCTGATATCAGGCGTTGTGCATGTGGGCGATATTCCGGTGGTGTGGAATATCGTCTGGAACGCGACGGCGACCTTTATTGCCGTAATTATTATCAGCCTGCTGCTTGATGAATCCGGTTTTTTCGAATGGGCAGCGCTGCACGTTTCCCGCTGGGGTAACGGTCGTGGACGTTTGCTCTTTACGTATATCGTTCTGCTCGGTGCGGCGGTGGCGGCACTGTTTGCCAACGATGGCGCGGCATTGATTCTGACGCCAATTGTCATCGCCATGCTGCTTGCATTAGGGTTCAGTAAAGGTACAACACTGGCATTTGTCATGGCTGCCGGGTTTATTGCCGATACTGCCAGCCTGCCGCTTATCGTGTCGAACCTGGTGAATATAGTCTCGGCGGACTTCTTTGGACTGGGCTTCACTGAGTATGCGTCGGTAATGGTGCCGGTGGATATTGCCGCTATTATCGCCACGCTGGTGATGCTGCATCTGTTCTTCCGCAAGGATATCCCGCCGACTTACGACCTGGCTCTCCTGAAAGCACCGACAAACGCGATTAAAGATCTGGCAACCTTCAGAACTGGCTGGATAGTGTTGATTCTTCTTCTGGTTGGCTTTTTCGTCCTTGAGCCGTTGGGTATCCCGGTCAGCGCGATTGCTGCTGCAGGCGCTGTCATTCTGTTTACTGTGGCGAAACGAGGTCATGCCATTAACACCGGCAAAGTGCTGCGCGGTGCGCCATGGCAGATAGTCATCTTCTCACTGGGGATGTACCTGGTGGTCTACGGTCTGCGCAACGCCGGGCTAACCGAATACCTTTCAGGTGTGCTGAACGTACTGGCGGATAAAGGACTCTGGGTCGCGACGCTGGGGACTGGCTTCCTGACAGCAATCCTGTCTTCCATTATGAACAACATGCCTACGGTGCTGGTTGGCGCGCTCTCTATCGAGGGAAGCACTGCAACCGGCGTTATTAAAGAGGCGATGATCTACGCTAACGTGATTGGCTGCGATCTGGGGCCGAAAATTACACCTATTGGTAGCCTTGCAACGCTGCTCTGGCTGCATGTACTTTCACAGAAGAATATGACCATCACGTGGGGATACTATTTCCGCACCGGGATTATTATGACTCTGCCTGTGCTGTTTGTAACGCTGGCGGCGCTGGCGCTACGTCTCTCTTTCACTTTGTAATGAGATACTGATATGAGCAACATCACCATATATCACAACCCGGCCTGCGGCACGTCGCGTAATACGCTGGAGATGATCCGCAACAGCGGTAATGAACCGACCGTTATTCATTACCTTGAAAATCCACCGTCTCGCGATGAGCTGGTCAAACTTATCGCAGATATGGGGATTACAGTACGGGCGCTGCTGCGTAAAAACGTCGAGCCTTATGAAGAACTGGGGCTTGCCGAAGATAAGTTTACTGACAACCAGATAATAGACTTTATGTTGCAGCATCCGATCCTGATTAACCGTCCGATTGTGGTGACGCCACTGGGAACTAAACTGTGTCGTCCTTCCGAGGTGGTTCTGGATATCCTTCCAGATGCTCAGAAAGCGGCTTTCGCTAAGGAAGATGGTGAGAAAGTCGTTGATGAAACAGGTAAGCGATTGAAATAAAGATGAAGGGGGCAGATGCTCCCTTATTCCTGCCTCAGAGCATAAGACCCGAATCTTCTGGCAGAGCACTATTCCTTCACCAAGTTTCATTTGCAGCAAAACAGTGTCAAGCCTGTGGCCATGTTTGAAACCATCCGGAGGTTCGGTTTCGAAGCGACCTGTACCATGCAGGACATGGGGCCGTAGCCCCATCTATTAGCCTGCCAATTTTGCTGGCAGAGCCGTAACTCATATTCTCAGACGGTCTGATTCAGATGTTGCTGGCGTAGTTTTAACAAACGAAAAACCAGTATCATGACGATAATTCCGGCCACCATCGCCAGAAAATGGAAAGCTATCCTGCCACCAGCCTGAAAATAGATCCAGCGAGCCAGCTCCACTGAGGCCGCCATAAAACTTAATGCAATAATGTTGATGGTTGCTGATACGGTGCCTTTAGGCAGGGAATGAGAAAAAAGCGCAAAACGGAACAG
>NZ_JBFWLF010000403.1:0-2883 GCF_050252275.1 Citrobacter sp.
GTGATCACCTTCATTACCCCTGCTGGTGGCAGAGCATCGGTATATACCGCATCCACCAGACTGATACTGCCAATATTCACCATCGGTTTACGGCCAAACTTCGAATGATCCGTCACCAGTATGACGTGGCGGGAATTCTCAATAATTGCGCGCTTGGTACGCACCTCGTGATAGTCGAATTCCAGCAGCGAGCCGTCACTGTCGATGCCGCTGATCCCCAGAATGCCGAAGTCCAGGCGGAACTGAGAAATAAAGTCGAGCGTCGCTTCGCCAATAATACCGCCGTCCCGGCTGCGAAGTTCACCACCCGCGAGAATAATGCGAAAATCCTCTTTTACCATCAGCGTGTTCGCCACGTTGAGGTTGTTGGTCACAATACGTAAATTGCTGTGGTCGAGTAGCGCGTACGCCACCGCCTCGGGCGTGGTCCCGATATCAATAAACAGCGTTGAACCGTTAGGGATCTGCGAGGCAACTTTACGCGCAATACGCTCTTTTTCCGCCGTCTGCGTGGCTTTACGATCGTGCCACGGTGTGTTGACGGAACTGGACGGTAGCGCCGCGCCACCGTGATGACGCAGAATCATGTTTTGATCGGCCAGGTCATTGAGATCCCGGCGAATCGTTTGTGGGCTAACGGAGAAATGCTCCACCAGCTCTTCAGTACTGACGTATCCCTGTTTTTTTACCAGCTCAATGATTGCATCATGTCGTTGTGTTTGTTTCATTGTTATTCCCTGGAACTATGTTCGTTTTCGCGCATTTAACGTATCCGCGAACGCCATTGCCAACCCAACTGCCAGCCCGGCGATATGTGCGCCATTGGCCATCGACATCCCAAACAAATCAAACCATCCGGCGACGATCCAAATCAGCGCGAAAATAATCAGCCCGCGCTGCAGGTAGATTCCGCTTTGCGGATCGCGCTCGCCACGCAGCCAGACGTAACCCATCAGCGCATAAACGACGCCGGAAAGCCCGCCGAACCACGGGCCGCTAAACTTATGCTGTACATATCCGCTCAGTAGGGCGCTGATGACCGTAATCACTATCAGTTTGCCGCTGCCTAAACGTTTTTCAACCGCACCACCAAGATACCACCACCACAGCAGGTTGAAGAGGATATGCATCAGCGAAAAGTGCATGAAGGTGTGAGTGAAGTAGCGCCAGACGTCAAACTGTAATGATGGGTCAAACGGCCAGGCCAGCCACACCATTACGGCTTGATCGCCAACGATATTCATGACGATAAATACCAGAATGCAGGCCGCCATAATCAGCCAGGTGACCGGACCGGCACGCTCACGCAGTGTGGCAATAAACGGGAAGCGGCGATAACGCAGCCCACTGCCAGTATGACCGGACTGCCAGCTGGCCGCGAGATAGCGCGGATCGCCAGGGTTCTCCATAAATCGCGCCAGCTCAGCATGCACACGTTCGGCCTGCGTTTCATCCGCCAGCCAGACATCGCTTTGATGATGTTGTTGAATGGTCAGGATAACGCCCTGCGTCGCCATGTAATCAACAAAGGCCTGTGCCACGCGGGGGTTAGCAAAAGAGGTAATCATCAACATGGTTGCTGTCGCTTAATCCATACAAAAGAGGACAGTATATATACCCTTCTAATTTCAAGCTGCATCTTTGTTGGCTATGAAGACGAACCGTATGCCACTTCGGCAGGGAAATGGCGATGCCAGGCGTCAAAACCGCCATCAACGCTGTAGACCGCGTCATAGCCTTGCTGAAGCAAATATTGCGCCGCGCCTTTACTGCTGTTGCCGTGGTAGCACATGACCAAAACCGCCGTATCGAAATCGTGATCGCGCATAAACGAGCCCAGCGTGTCGTTCGTCAGGTGAAATGCCTGGGGAGCATGCCCCATCGCAAAACTTTGTGGATCGCGGATATCCACCAGTACCGCCGCGCCCTGATGCAGCTTCTGGTGCGCTTCTTCAACATTAATACATTCAAACTGATCCATACATTCTCTTCTTTAATCGTGCAGGTGAAACGTTTTCGGCATTTTATCCGTTAGTGTACGTCCCCATGGGAGTGAAACGCCATAATGTTATATGTATCACTGTAAATTGTTTATTCGATGTTACCAATGGAGCGTTTCTTTGCTATTATGCTCGATAACGAACATTTATGAGCCATAACGAAAGCGCACGAGGGCAGCATGGAAACCAAAGATCTGATTGTGATAGGGGGAGGCATCAACGGTGCCGGTATCGCGGCAGATGCCGCTGGACGCGGTTTATCCGTGCTGATGCTGGAAGCGCAAGATCTTGCGTGCGCAACCTCCTCTGCCAGTTCTAAACTCATCCACGGTGGCTTGCGCTACCTGGAACACTACGAATTCCGGCTGGTGAGCGAAGCGCTGGCTGAACGCGAAGTGCTGCTGAAAATGGCCCCGCATATTGCCTTCCCAATGCGCTTTCGCCTGCCGCATCGCCCTCACCTGCGTCCGGCATGGATGATTCGTATTGGTCTGTTTATGTACGATCATTTAGGTAAACGCACCAGCTTACCGGGTTCTGCCGGTTTGCGTTTTGGCGTAGAGTCGGTACTTAAACCGGAAATTGTGCGCGGTTTCGAATATTCCGACTGCTGGGTCGACGATGCGCGTCTGGTGCTGGCCAATGCCCAGATGGTGGTGCGAAAAGGTGGGGAAGTGTTAACCCGCACTCGTGCAACCTCTGCGCGTCGCGAAAACGGTCTGTGGATCGTCGAAGCCGAAGATATCGATACCGGCAAGACATTCACCTGGCAGGCGCGTGGGCTGGTCAACGCCACGGGTCCGTGGGTGAAAGAATTTTTCGACGAAGGTATGCATCTGCCTTCGCCATACGGTATTCGCCTGATCAAAGGCAGCCACATCGT
>NZ_JBFWLF010000404.1:0-2860 GCF_050252275.1 Citrobacter sp.
GGATGCAGGGCCGGATAAGGCGTTTACGCCACCATCCGGCATGCGCACGGCGCGGCTTAAATTGCCGCGTCGTCTTCTTCACCGGTACGGATCCGCACCACGCGCGCCACATCAAAGACGAAGATCTTACCATCGCCGATTTTGCCCGTCTGCGCTGTGCGAATAATGGTATCCACGCAGGTTTCAACGATATCGTCTGGTACGACGATTTCAATTTTCACCTTCGGCAGAAAATCCACCATGTATTCCGCGCCGCGGTACAGCTCGGTATGCCCTTTCTGACGCCCAAAGCCTTTCACTTCGGTGACGGTCATCCCGGTAATACCGACTTCAGCCAGCGCTTCACGCACATCATCGAGCTTGAAGGGTTTAATAATCGCATCAATCTTTTTCATGCTAGTCCTTGAAAAGGTCGCCTGTCTTTTAATCGGGTAAACGTAACATATTACGCAACGTTATTCTTTGAAATCGTTTGCATCCAGCTCATGGCGTGACAGGAGTTTGTAGAACTCCGTCCGGTTACGGCCCGCCATTCTTGCCGCATGCGTCACATTGCCTTTGGTGATTTGTAGCAACTTGCGCAGATAGTTCAGTTCAAACTGGTTACGCGCTTCAACAAAAGTCGGCAGCGCGGTGTTTTCCCCTTCCAGCGCCTGTTCCACCAGCGCATCGCTGATAACCGGCGAAGAGGTCAGCGCCACACACTGTTCAATCACGTTCACCAGTTGACGCACGTTGCCCGGCCAACTGGCGGTCATTAGCCGCTTCATTGCATCCGTCGAAAATGCCCGCACAAACGGCTTATGCCGCTCCGCCGACTGGCGCAGCAGATGATTTGCCAGTAGCGGAATATCTTCGGTCCGTTCCGCCAGCGCCGGGATTTTCAGACTTACCACGTTGAGGCGATAGTATAAATCTTCACGAAACTCGCCGCGCGCCATCGCTTTCGGCAAGTCACGGTGGGTTGCCGAGATAATACGCACATCAATATCGATGTCGCGGTTGCTGCCAAGCGGCCTGACTTTACGCTCCTGCAAAACGCGCAGCAGTTTGACCTGTAGCGGCGCGGGCATGTCGCCAATCTCGTCCAGGAACAGCGTCCCGCCTTCCGCCGCCTGAAACAGCCCCTCACGGTTACTCACCGCGCCGGTAAACGCGCCGCGCGAGTGGCCGAATAACTCCGACTCCAGCAATTGTTCCGGTAGCGCCCCACAGTTGATGGCAATAAACGGTTTACTGCTGCGCGGGCTGGCATTGTGAATAGCCTGGGCGAAGATCTCTTTCCCGGTACCGCTCTGACCATTGATCAATACGCTGACGTCGGACTGTGCCACCATCCGCGCCTGCTCCAGCAGACGCAGCATCAGCGGGCTACGGGTAACAATCGATTCACGCCAGCTATCATCCGTGGCGGGTGCCGACTGCTCAAGCGCCTCGTCAATCGCCTGATACAGCGCATCTTTATCCACGGGTTTAGTCAGGAAGCTGAACACGCCCTTTTGCGTTGCCGCGACCGCATCCGGAATCGAACCGTGGGCGGTAAGAATGATGACCGGCATTCCCGGCTGCACCTTCTGGATCTCGCTGAACAGCTGCATGCCGTCCATCTCATCCATCCGCAGATCGCTTATCACCAGATCCACTTTTTCACGGTTCAAAACACGCAGCCCTTCTGCCCCGCTCTCTGCGGTCACCACGCTATAGCCTTCACTGGTCAGACGCATGCCCAGCAGTTTTAACAGGCCTGGATCATCATCCACGAGCAGTAAATGCGCCGGTTTACGACTCATTATGGGGTCACCTCATCTTGTGATGATTCCGGGGCTTGTCCTTCAGACTTGTCGCCGCCATGCGTCGCATCCGGATTGTAATTTCCCGCCGGTTTACGGGTGGAAAGCTGGCGCTCAATATCGGTCAGGTTCTCCAGTTTACGCGTGGTGAGATCGAGCTGTGCCTGAAGGTGCTGATGCTGCTGACGCAGCGTATCCAGATCGCCATCGGTCGTTTGCTGCAGTTTGCTGTAACGCTGGCGTTCTTCGGCGAGCTGGAGCTGTAACGACTGTCCGTCGCGCCAGACCTGATAAAGCGGGCGCACCTGCGCCGGGATCTGCGGGCTGAACGCATCCAGTCGCGAGACGTTTTCGCGACGCTCCAGCGGCGTAATTTTGGCATTCGCCAGCAAGATGCCGCGCTTAAAAGCGTTTTGCCAGCTGTCGTCACTCAGCGAGCGGGCCTCGCTGCGCGACTGCACCGGTAACAGGCGATCTGCGCAGTCAATGGCGCGCAGCCAGTAAAGAGGGTTGGTATCCGTCGATTGCCCCTGCAATGCCCAGATATCAGTACACTCAACAGACAGATAATCCGCCAGTTGATACGTCGGGAGGGCATCCTGCGGCGCATCCCCGGTGATGTGCTTCACTGAATGCGGCGTACACCCCATCAGCGCAAGGCACGGCATTCCCGCCAGGATGAACTGGCGGGAGAATAGACGTTGGAAAATGTGAGAAAAAACGTGTGGCATATTCACCAGGCTTAGCATTATTTAGTCGTTTTTCGTTGCAGATAACGGCAGTTCTATGCGGAAGCAAACCTCTTGCGCCTGTTCATCGACAAGATAGAGCTCACCCTGCATACGGCGGATACAATCTCTGGCGATACTTAGCCCCAGTCCGCTCCCTTTCACTGCCCCTTTCCGTTGATGACTTCCCTGGAAAAAAGGTTCGAAAATCATAGTTCTTTCCGCTTCAGGAATAGGAGTTCCGGTGTTGATAACATCGATATACACGGTTGATCCCTGTAAGTGGCTGCGAATACGGATGTTACCGGATTCAGCCCCATAGTGCACCGCATTGGAATAAAG
>NZ_JBFWLF010000405.1:0-2843 GCF_050252275.1 Citrobacter sp.
ATCGACCACACCTCTTTGGTTTTTCAAAAAAAATAAAACACGACGGAGGGAAAGAATATATTCTTGCGCGATAAAAAAGAGAATGGCTGCCGAAGCAGCCATTATTTTGTTTACTGCCAGCCGTAGCGGCGGCTATAGAAGCCTTTAACCCATTGCGTTAACGTCATATATCCCACCAGAATCGCCACTAACCAGGGGAAATAACTCAGCGGTAACGCCTGCAATTGCAGATAACCTGCCAGCGGTGAGAACGGTAGCGCAATTCCCACAATCATTACCACCAGCGTCATCAGCATCAGCGGCCAGGCAGCGCGACTCTGAATGAACGGCACGCGGCGCGTACGAATCATATGCACAATCAGCGTTTGCGACAGCAGCCCCACCACAAACCAGCCAGACTGGAACAGCGTTTGCGCTTCCGGCACATTGGCGTGGAATACCCACCACATCAGGCAGAATGTCAGAATGTCGAAGATGGAGCTGATCGGGCCAAAAAAGAGCATAAAACGGCCCAGATCCGCCGGATTCCAGCGCTGCGGTTTCTGGATCTGCTCATCATCAACGTTATCAAACGGGATCGCCACCTGAGATACATCGTACAGCAGGTTCTGAATCAACAAGTGCAGCGGCAGCATGGGCAGGAACGGTAAAAAGGCGCTCGCCACCAGCACGCTAAAGACGTTACCAAAGTTAGAACTGGCGGTCATTTTGATATACTTCAGCATATTGGAGAACGTACGACGCCCTTCAATTACGCCTTCTTCCAGCACCATCAGGTTCTTTTCCAGCAGAATAATATCGGCCGCTTCACGGGCGATATCGACCGCGCCATCCACCGAAATACCAATATCCGCCGCACGTAGCGCTGGCGCGTCGTTAATTCCATCGCCCATAAAGCCCACCACGTGCCCTTCACGTCTGAGGAGGCGGACGATCCGCTCTTTATGCATCGGCGTCAGGCGTGCGAACAGCGTAGTATGCTGAGCCAACGCGGCCAGCACGTCGTCGCTCATGTCTTCGATATCATTTCCGACAATCACCTCTCCGGCATCCAGACCTACCTCATGGCACACCTTCGCGGCGACCAGTTCGCTGTCGCCGGTCAGGATCTTCACGGTAATGCCACTGGCTTTCAGCGCTTTCAGCGCCGGTGCGGTCGTTTCCTTCGGCGGATCGAGGAAGGCGATGTAACCTTCAAGGATCAGATCGGATTCATCAATACGCTGGTAATCCCCTTCCCGCGCTGGCAGGTATTTGGTCGCCACAGCGACTACGCGCAGCCCCTGACGGTTCAGCGTATCGGTCACGCGCTTCACCCGACGCAGCATGTTGTCATCCAGCGGCACAATTTCACCGTTATGCCGCACCTGCGTACAGACGCTGACGATCTCCTGCAACGCGCCTTTGCACACCAGTTGATGCACATCCGTCTCTTCGGCCACCACCACCGACATCCGGCGGCGCTCAAAATCAAACGGAATCTCATCAATTTTCTGCCAGCGGGTAGACAACGTGCGCGCAGCGCCTTCATCCACACCTTCCAGCACGGCGGTATCCAGCAGATTTTTCAGTCCGGTCTGGTAATGGCTGTTCAGCCATGCCGCGTGCAGAACGCGTTCACTGGGCTTACCGGAGATATCCGTATGATTCTCCAGCACGATTTTATCCTGGGTCAGCGTGCCGGTTTTATCGGTGCACAGAACGTCCATCGCGCCGAAGTTCTGAATGGCATCCAGATGTTTGACGATCACTTTTTGCTTCGACAGTTTCACCGCGCCGCGTGCCAGCGTCGAAGTAACAATCATCGGCAGCATTTCCGGCGTCAGGCCTACGGCGACGGAGAGCGCAAACAGCGCCGCTTCCCACCAATCACCTTTGGTATAACCGTTAATGAGCAGCACCACTGGCGCCATCACCAGCATAAAGCGAATCAACAGCATACTGACGCGACTGATCCCCTTCTGGAACGCGTTTTGCTCGCTTTCCTGTTCGCTGACGCGCCCCGCCAGTTGACCAAACCAGGTATGGGCGCCGGTGGCGATAACCATCGCCTGCGCCGTGCCGCTCACCACGTTAGTGCCCATAAAGCACAGGGTATCGCGCTCAAGCGGGTTGCTTTGGCTGGCGTCGCGGGTGTGCGCCACTTTCTCCACTGGCAGCGATTCGCCGGTTAATGACGCCTGAGCAACAAACAGGTCTCGCGCCTGAATCACCCGCAGATCGGCCGGGATCATGTCCCCCGCCGACAGCTTGATGATGTCGCCAGGCACCAGCTGATCGCCAGGCAGCTCCACCCAGCCGTTTTCCCCTTTCTCATTAATGACCCGCAGCACCGTCGCGGTGTTGCTGACCATCGCTTTCAGCGCGTCTACCGCTTTGGTGGAGCGCGCTTCCTGGACAAAGTTAAGCAGCGTGGAAATCACCACCATCAAGGCGATCACCCCGGCGGCGAACAGATCTTCCGTGGCATACGAGATCGCGCCCAGAAGAGTCAGCAACATATTGAACGGGTTGCGATAACAGGTCCACAGATGCTTCCACCACGGTGACGGTTTCTGGGTCGGCAGAAGGTTTTCACCGTGTTGTTCGCGGGCGGCGTTCACCTCTGCCACATTGAGTCCTTCCGGATGCGCATGAAACGTTTTCCATAGCGTCTTTTCATCCATCACGGCCACTTTCAGGCAGTGTTCACTCAGTGAAGAAGGTATCGGGGTGCTGGCGATCGACTGTGCATTAGGTAATGGATCGCGGTGCACCAGGCGATCGGGCAAATGGCGTCCAAGCCGGGCAAACAGCTGGCGAGTTATATTTTTAAACATAGGCAGCCCCTCCGCGCCAATAAG
>NZ_JBFWLF010000406.1:0-2789 GCF_050252275.1 Citrobacter sp.
GCTGTTCCTGCAGTTCCCGTTCTCCCGTCTGGTACACATCTGGAGCGCGCCCGTGGAGTATCTGACGCGCAAATACCAGATTGTTCGCGCCCGTCACTGATGGGTGGCTTTATCAGAAACCTCGCATTTGCGGGGTTTTTTTTTCGCCCCAGCCGAGGTTATTTCCTGCCGCCGCAAACAGAATTAACGCGCCGCCTGTCAGTTGTGTGGCGTTAAGTGAATGACCAAACACCACGTTATCGACGACGATCGCCACCACCGGATAAATAAAGGATAACGAACCGGTAACAGGCGTGGGCAATTTCTGAATGGCGCTGTACAGCAACTGGTACATGATGCCGGTATGAACAATCCCCAGCGTCAGTAAGATACCCCACGGGTATGCGTGGATGAGCGCCGGGAACTGGGCCAGCGGCAAGAGCATGACCACCCCCGTCAGCACCTGAATAAAGGCAATATGCTGTGGCGCGATGCTTCTCAGTCTGCGGGTAATGATTGCCGTCAGGGCGTAAAAGAACGCTGCTCCAAGTGCGAGGGTCACGCCGGTTAACCAGGCTGTAGGATGGCCTCCGGTCAGTTCACCCGATAATAAAATGACCACGCCACCAAAGGCGAGGAACAGCCAGCCCCATTTTACTGCACTGACTCGCTCGCCCATCAGCATTCCCATCATCACCAGCATAAAGGGCTGGGTGTTGTACACCACGGTCGACAGACCGATTGAGATGCGCTCGTAGGCGGCAAACAGCAGCAACCAGTTTACGACCAGCGCGATGCCGCCCAGGATTGCCAGCCCCAACGTGACGCTGGTCAGCGGGCTAAACGGTTGTTTGCTGAGACGGATAAAGAGAAATAGCGCGATAGCCCCAATCAGGCAGCGCCAGAACACCACGTCAGTAACCGGCAGGCCGGAAAGTAACACAAACGCACCGATTGAACCGGAAATCACCATTGCCAGGCTCATTTGCCAGACGCCTTGCTGAAGATCACGCATCACACACCTCCTGATTGCAGGCTCTATTTTCGAAAATGGCTGTTCGCTTTTACAGCGTTCATATAAGGTGAAATGCGTGAATAACTTTTTATTATCAGGAAAAATTGATGAATGACCTTATTGATGAAATCGACCGACGGATAGTAGCGTGTCTGGTAGAAGATGCGCGGATGTCATTAAAGGTATTGAGTGGTCGGGTAGGATTGACTTCACCGAGTACCGCTGAGCGTGTGAAACGCCTGGAGGAGCGCGGCGTCATTCAGGGATATGGCGCGCAGGTGAACCTGACTGCGCTGGGATATACCTTGCAGGCGCTGGTACGGGTTCGGCCTTTACCGGGCCTGCTTCATAAAGTGGATAAATATATCCAGGCGATGCCCGAATGTATTGAAAGCGACAAAGTGACCGGCGAGGATTGTTTCGTTATCCGGCTGGTGGTGCGCACCATCGATCAACTCGATACCCTGCTTGATGGACTTTCCGAGCATGCGCAGTGTAATACGTCGATCGTGAAAAGCTCGCCGGTGAAGCGCAGATTGCCACCGATGTAGCGTTTTGCCGGGTGGCGCTCGAATCGAACCTTTGTCGAAGCTTCTCATCCTTCCCCGCATAGGCAGAATATAGGGAAACATCGATTGATTTAATAAAGGGATAACAGGGAAGTGATGGTGGTGGGGGAAGGATTCGAACCTTCGAAGTCGATGACGGCAGATTTACAGTCTGCTCCCTTTGGCCGCTCGGGAACCCCACCAGGGGTAAATATATTGTCAGAACTTACAGCGTGAATGGTGGTGGGGGAAGGATTCGAACCTTCGAAGTCGATGACGGCAGATTTACAGTCTGCTCCCTTTGGCCGCTCGGGAACCCCACCACGGGGTAATGCGTTTTACTGGCCTGCTTCCATTTCGGGAAGCGGGGCGCATCATATCAAATGATGCGCCCCTGTAAAGCATTCCGGCGAGAAAAATAAACTGGTTGCCTGATTTTTACCCGTAAAGGCGTAAAAGCTAACCAATTCATTTCTCAGTCGATTAAAGAATAATCGTCCGGTTGCCGTACACAAACACGCGCTGGGCAAGTACCTGATACAACGCGCGGCTCAGAACGTTCTTTTCGACGTCGCGCCCGGCGCGCATCATGTCTTCGGCCGTGTAGGTGTGATCCACATGGATGACGTCCTGCATGATGATCGGACCTTCGTCCAGATTGTCATTCACGTAGTGCGCCGTCGCGCCGATGATCTTCACCCCGCGCTCATAAGCCTGGTGGTAAGGGCGTGCGCCGATGAACGCTGGCAGGAACGAGTGGTGAATATTAATAATCTGGTTCGGGAAGCGCGCCACAAACTCCGGTGTCAGCACGCGCATATATTTCGCCAGCACCACGTAATCCGGTTGGTGCGCGTCAATCGCGTCCGCCATCTTCTGATCGTGCTCTTCACGGGTTAATCCTTCGTGACTGACCAGCTCGAAAGGAATTTCAAAACGCTCGACCAGCGAACGCAGCGTTTCGTGATTACCAATCACGGCGGCGATATCCACATCCAGACCGCCATAGTTGGCTTTCATTAACAGATCGCCCAGACAATGCGCTTCTTTGGTGACCAGAATCACCACGCGACGGCGCCCGGCAGGATTCAACTCGCGAATGGAGCCTTCCGGTAAGGCGCTATCCAGATCGGCCAGCAGCGTGGCGTCGTTAAAAATGCCTTCCAGTTCGGTGCGCATGAAAAAACGACCGGTGCGGTGGTCTACAAACTCATTGTTCTGCACGATATTCAGTTCATGTTTGTAGC
>NZ_JBFWLF010000407.1:0-2769 GCF_050252275.1 Citrobacter sp.
CTACGTAGCCGTCCGCAACGTTGCCAGCCTGCACTAACGCAGCGGCAACCTGACGGATGGCTTCCTGTTTGTCTCCGGCCTGCTCGCCCGGATGAATGTCCTGAACGGATAACTGAAACATGGTTCTCCTCTCCTGCTGAATTGAAACGATTCAGCTTACATGAGAAAAAAGACGCTATACGGTTCCCTCAACTGAAACTCGACAGCGCTGAAACGTTTCAAGAAGTCTTGCGCTTTCTGCTTCAGCACGCAAGTAAAGTTGCATTTTTGATCGCAAAATTTAGAAGCAATGCACATTTTTGCCTCACTGGCGGTAGGTTGCTGAAGTCAATACAGCGTCATTTCACTTAAGGTTCAGCAGCGTCAGCTAACAGCATTGTCAGAGTGAAATGCCATTTTGATTTTTCGTGGCGATTTTGATTTAGTCATCTGTTTATTTCTCACTAAGCGGCGTAAACTCCGCGTCTCGTCACACTACTGATATCCAAACATGCACAATACCCCCGCTGCCGCCTCGCCAAAAACGTTTGACCTGACGTCTACGGCTTTCCTTATTGTCGCCTTTCTCACCGGTATCGCCGGTGCGCTACAGACCCCCACGCTAAGCCTTTTTCTGACTGATGAAGTCCATGCGCGCCCAGCAATGGTCGGCTTCTTTTTTACCGGCAGTGCGGTGATCGGCATCCTGGTGAGCCAGTTTCTGGCGGGACGTTCAGATAAAAAAGGCGATCGCAAAAAGCTGATCGTCTTCTGCTGTGCGCTGGGCATGCTGGCGTGCGTGTTATTTGCCTGGAATCGTAACTACTTTATTTTGCTGTTTATCGGGGTGTTTCTCAGCAGTTTTGGGTCGACCGCCAACCCGCAAATGTTTGCCCTGGCCCGCGAACATGCTGACCGCACAGGCCGTGAAGCGGTGATGTTCAGCTCCATACTGCGCGCCCAGGTTTCCCTTGCGTGGGTGATCGGCCCGCCGCTGGCTTACGCGCTGGCAATGGGCTTCAGCTTTACGGTGATGTACCTCAGTGCCGCGGTGGCGTTTGTGGTTTGCGGTGCAATGGTATGGTTTTTCTTACCATCCATGCGCAAAGAGACCGCACTGGCGATCGGTACGCTGGAAGCGCCGCGTCGTAACCGTCGCGATACCCTGCTGCTGTTTGCCATTTGTACCTTAATGTGGGGTACCAACAGCCTGTATATCATTAATATGCCGCTGTTTATTATTAATGAGCTGCATCTGCCGGAGAAACTGGCGGGTGTGATGATGGGGACAGCGGCCGCTCTGGAAATCCCGACCATGTTGATTGCTGGCTACTTCGCAAAACGTCTGGGTAAACGTCTGCTAATGTGCATTGCGGTCGCTGCCGGTTTTTGCTTTTACGCAGGAATGCTGATCGCGCACTCCCCTGTTGTGCTGCTGGGTTTACAATTGCTGAACGCCATCTATATCGGTATTCTCGGCGGCATCGGCATGCTTTATTTTCAGGATCTGATGCCTGGTCAGGCAGGGTCCGCCACCACGCTCTACACCAATACCATCCGCGTCGGCTGGATTATCGCCGGATCGCTGGCGGGCATTGCCGCTGAAATCTGGAACTACCATGCCGTTTTCTGGTTTGCGCTGGTGATGATTGTCGCCACCATGGCCTGCCTGTCGCGCATTAAGGATGTTTAGGGCGCGGTCAGCGCTTCAAGATCAATAAGCCAGGTCATCGCCTCGTCGCGGTTCGTTAAGCACATTTCCTGGGACGGTTTGAGGCTGCGACAGACGTTGGGGCGGAGGCTGGAGCCAAAGATACGGCACAGGTTGTCATCTGAGAGCTGGACGCACCTGACGTTTGCGGGCTTTCCCTGCGGCATGCCGGGGATGGGGCTGGAAATAGAAGGGGCAATACAACACGCCCCACAATCCGGACGGCATTCCATAATCTGACTCTCTTTATTGTGACCACCGGACAGGCGCGCACAGTACCACCTTTTTTGCACCAGCTAAAGGTGAATTCCACTTGCCTGAATGACCCGGCGCGAGTAGTTTGACGCGATAATTTAGCTAATCTCTATAACAGGATCTTTTCGATGCCAAGAGCGAACGAAATCAAAAAAGGTATGGTACTGAATTACAACGGCAAACTGCTGATTGTGAAAGATATCGATATTCAGTCCCCGACAGCCCGTGGCGCGGCAACGCTGTACAAAATGCGGTTCTCCGATGTCCGCACGGGTCTGAAAGTGGAAGAGCGTTTCAAGGGCGATGACATTGTCGATACCGTGACCCTGAGCCGCCGTGGCGTCGATTTCTCCTATATCGATGGCAACGAATACGTGTTCATGGATAAAGAAGACTACACGCCTTATACCTTCACCAAAGATCAGATCGAAGAAGAGCTGCTGTTTATCCCGGAAGGTGGAATGCCGGATATGCAGGTGCTGACCTGGGACGGCCAACTGCTGGCGCTCGAACTGCCGCAGACGGTAGATCTGGAAATCGTGGAAACCGCTCCAGGCATCAAAGGCGCTTCTGCCAGTGCGCGTAACAAACCCGCGACGCTGAGCACCGGTCTGGTTATTCAGGTGCCAGAATACCTGAGCGCCGGTGAGAAAATCCGCATTCATATCGAAGAGCGCCGCTATATGGGCCGTGCGGATTAATTTTTGAATGGATGTAAAAAAGGACAGCCTGAGCTGTCCTTTCAGGCTGCTGACAAAGAAGGAAAAAACGTGGTTTTTCCTTCTTTGTGGTTATCAGCCGAAAATCAATGAATTGATTTTCCT
>NZ_JBFWLF010000408.1:0-2753 GCF_050252275.1 Citrobacter sp.
CGTATCTTCCTCTGCCATCTGCCAGATCCATTTTCCCAGACGCCCTTCACGGGTTAATCCCGGCATCTCGGTCAGCGGTTTTCCCAGCGTCAGAACAAAGTGCATCCCTACCGCCAGCGTCGGCAGATCGCGGCTTAAGGCGACCGCATGCTCAATGGCATCACCGTTCACCAGCGCCGTGGTCGAGGTCACCACACCGTGGCGACAGGCCTCCACGATGCCGTAGTTTTGCCCTTTGCTCAGACCAAAATCATCCGCGTTTACAATCAATAAGCGTTCCATAGCCGACCTCTTTAGTGTTGTGCGTCTTTAAGCTTCGCAATGCACCCGGCAAAGTTTGGCAGCCACTTTTCGTGCGCCAGAATCAGTTCACGCGCCAGCCCTTCTGCGTCGTGGTCTGAGTGCACCAGCGGGCTCAGGTTCAGCGCCAGCAACACATCGTTAAACTCACCACTCAGCGCCGCGTTACTGGCAGCGACTTCAAAACCTTTGATGGTATAGATCAATCCCAACACTTTCTCGTCAAAATGGGTGATACGCGGCGTCGGCGTTGCCCCATTGCGACCCAGCGTACAGGTCATCTCTACCGCCCAGTCGGCCGGAATGTTATCGACGTGGCCGTGATGCGGAATGTTGACGTAATGCTCGGTTTGCTTGTCATTAAAAATGGCATTAATGACTTCGCAGGCGGCGTCAGAGTAGTACGCGCCACCGCGCTGCTCCAGCTCCTTCGGCTTGACGTTCAGCTCCGGGTTCTTATACAGATCGAACAGCTGTTTCTCGACCTTCTGTACCACCTGAGCCCGCGCGCCCCCCTTGTAGTATTCGCCTATCTCGATCGCCAGCATCTCTTTTTGCTTGAAGTAGTACAACAAATACGAGCATGGCAGCAGATTCAGAGAGCGAATCAGCCCTTCGCTGAACGGCAGATCGAAAATGTTTTTCACCGTGGAGGCTTTAAGTTGGCCCGAGGCTACGCCATCCAGCAGTTCGGCAAAGCGTGACTGCCCGTTGACGATCACGTCTTTAATGAACACCATGTGGTTGAGACCAAACAGGTCGATCGACAGGTCATCACTCTCTTTCAGTGCCAGCACATCGTGGATGAACATCTTCATCCCGACCGGAATGTTGCACACGCCAATAAAGCGTTTGAAGTTCGTATGACGATAGACCGCTTCGGTCACCATGCCTGCCGGGTTAGTAAAGTTGATCACCCAGGCATTCGGGCACAGTTCTTCCACATCGTTAATAATGTCGAAAATCACTGGGATCGTGCGCAGCCCTTTGAACAGACCACCGGCACCGTTGGTTTCCTGGCCCAGGTAGCCGTGACTCAACGGAATACGCTCATCCAGTTCACGCGCTTTCAACTGTCCTACGCGCAACTGCGTGGTTACGAAATCGGCATCTTTCAGTGCTTCGCGGCGATCCAGGGTTTTAAACACCTTCATTGGCACGCCTGCTTTTTCGATCATACGCTGGCAAAGTTGATAAATAATATCCAGTTTCTCTTCACCGCCTTCGACGTCAACCAGCCACAATTCGGAAACCGGCAGCTCGTGGTAGCGTTTAATAAATCCTTCCAGCAATTCCGGGGTATAGCTGCTGCCACCACCAATGGTGACGACTTTTAATTTCTGGCTCATCGTTTCTCCCTTCAGTGCTTAACACTGGCGTGAATGATGCTCTGCCCTTCTGTCAGATATGACGCGGACGTCCCGCGTCACTAATGGGCAAGCGTAAACCTGGTTGTTGAGTAAAATAATTACTGATTATATTGCGTGAGTTTTTTTCTGTAGCTATTAGGCGTAAATGACGTCATTTTTTTAAATGTCTTAATAAACAGACTTGGACTACTGTATCCCGCTTCATACGCAATATCTGTTACGGAGTAGTTAGTCATCTCCAGCTGTTTCTTGGCAAAGTTAATGCGAATTTCATTAATTAATTGCATCGGCGTTTTGCTGTAATAACGCTGGGTCGCTCGCGTCAGGTATTCCTGAGATTTTGCCGACAGGGAAACCATATTTTCCAGCGCGTTTTCACCAAACTGCGCTTTATCGTGCATGGTTTCCACGGTGGCTTTCAGCCACTGCGGAATATCATCCAGAACCTGTTCTTCACGATAATGGCGCAGGCGGTTGATAATGTAGAAGGTGACCACTTCGACAAACTCTTCCAGCCCGGTATCACGAAAGTTGAGCGAGGCGATAACCGTTTCGACATAGGTTAGAAATGCGCTGTTGGTGCGATAGACCTGCGATGCCACGAAACAGAACGGCATGAGAGGGCTGTAGTGCTGTTCAAAAAAACGTTTACTGATGCCAACGTTGAGAATGCGCGTCGAGCCGAACTCGTAGAAGCTCTGATGGTGCGAACCGAGCGGGACAAACACAAAGTCACCCCGTTCCAGCAGCACGCGTTTACCGTTGATCTCCTGGTAATAGCGCCCCGTGAGCACCAGCGTAAACTCATAGTAATCATGCTGATGCAAACCGCAGGCGCTCTCTGTCTTGTTGTAGATAAAGACATGGAAATTTTTACCGTTAAACAACTGTTGTTCACGGGCAATGGTGATTTCCGGTGCGGTCGCCTGATGTTGCATCATCAACTCCTTACTATTTCAGCTTCTCGTGAAGCTCAATCAACTCTGCCACCAGTTCGCGTGCCAGCATTGACGTCATCAGGTGATCCTGTGCGTGAACCAGAACCAGACTGACTTTCATTTTACCTTCGCCCTGATCGCCTTC
>NZ_JBFWLF010000409.1:0-2751 GCF_050252275.1 Citrobacter sp.
TGCTGATGCGTCCTCAGGTGCTCTCCGCGCTACTGACTACCGTACTAGGAGCGGGCGCCATGTTCACTCTCTATACCTATATTTCGCCTGTTCTGCAAAGCATCACCCATGCGACACCGGCCTTTGTGACCGGGATGCTGGTTCTGATCGGTGTGGGCTTCTCCATTGGCAACTACCTAGGAGGGAAACTGGCCGATCGCTCGGTTAACGGCACGCTGAAGGGCTTTTTGCTGCTGCTGATGGTAATTATGCTGGCGATCCCTTTCATGGCGCAGAATGAACTGGGCGCGGCGGTCAGCATGGTGGTCTGGGGGGCGGCAACCTTTGCGGTCGTCCCTCCGTTACAAATGCTCGTCATGCGTGTGGCTCATGAAGCGCCGGGTCTCTCATCTTCCGTGAACATTGGCGCGTTTAACCTTGGAAATGCGCTGGGCGCTGCGGCTGGCGGGGCCGTCATTTCAGGCGGATTAGGCTACAGCTTTGTTCCTGTGATGGGGGCGATTGTGGCGGGTATGGCGCTGTTGCTGGTGTTTGTCTCGGCGAGAAAACAACCTGAACAAGTGTGCGTCGCCAGTTAACGGCAGGACAAAAACGCAGAAGGGATTCCCTTCTGCGTTATCTTTTTTACGCGGCGAAGTTCTTCGCTACAAACTCCCAGTTTACCAGCGCCCAGAAGTGTTCAAGGTAGCCAGGACGCGCATTGCGGTAGTCAATGTAGTACGCATGTTCCCATACGTCGACGGTCATCAACGGCGTGGCGTCGGTGGTCAACGGCGTGCCAGCGTTGGAGGTGGAAACGATAGCCAGCTTGCCCTCTTTTCCTTTAACCAGCCAGGTCCAGCCAGAGCCGAAGTTTTTGATCGCCGCGTCGGTAAATTGCGCTTTGAACTCGGCAAAGCTGCCGAAAGAGGCGGTAATCGCGTCAGCCAGTTCGCCGGTTGGCTCGCCACCAGCATTCGGTGCCAGGCAGTTCCAGTAGAACGTGTGGTTCCAGACCTGAGCAGCGTTATTGAACACGCCGCCTTCCGAACTGCGTACGATCTCTTCCAGTGATTTCCCTTCAAAGGCGGTGCCTTTGATCAGGTTGTTCAGGTTGGTGACATAGGTCTGATGGTGTTTGCCATAGTGATATTCCAGCGTCTCGGCGGAAATGTGCGGCGCAAGCGCATCTTTGGCATACGGTAGTGCAGGTAATTCGAACGACATTGCTTCTCTCCTTATTATTAATAGTATTTCGCGCAATAACCTTATTGTGCGTAAGGATAGGGTAGCAAATTGAAAGGTGAGACAAAAGATGAACTTACCCTGTTGCGTTAACAACAGGGTAAAGTTTTAACGAATGGTTTTGGGTGTCATGACCCGGCGAGCGCCGACATAGTGGCGTTGCCAGTAATCTTCGCTGAGCGATGTGATCTGGATTTCCTGACCGCTGCGCGGTGACTGAATAAATTTGCCGTTGCCGACATAAACGCCGACGTGATCGGCAGTACCACGTCCCTGAGTGCGGAAGAACACCAGATCGCCATTTTTCAATTCCCCACGATCAATCGGTGCGGCATCACGCAGGTGATACATTTCATTTGCCGTGCGCGGAATACGGAATTTAACCAGATCTTTATAAGCGTAATAAACCAGACCGCTGCAATCGAAACCGGTGCGCGGAGACGTACCACCCCAGCGGTACGGCTTGCCAATCTGACTCATTAATTTGTTCATCGCCGTGCTGGTCGCTTTTTGCACTTTCACTTTATGGGCATCCGCAATCTTTCCTGACGTCGTGTTCTTCACTTTCACACACGTCGGCTTGTGTCCTTTACGCGGGGTGCACTTTTCACTCCAGCTGACAGCGGCTGTCTTTTTCGCAGCGACGGTTTTACTTTTGCGACTGGCTGTTTTGCTGGTTTTGGCAGAGGCGGTGATTTTTTTCTTAGAAGAAGAGGCGGTTTTCGTGCTGGTTTTGCTGGTCGTTTTCTTGACGGTTTTTTGAAGGGTTTTATTCGTTTTTTTTGCTGTGGCCGTACTTTTCTTTTTGTTGCTGGTTTTCTTACTATCCGTAAGACCAGCCGTATCCCTGGCTTGCTTGGACGCATGTGCCATCGGCATAAAGGGAATCGTTGTAAATAGCAAAGCACAGAGCGTGAGGGAAAGTCGGTTTATCCGCGCCACTGAGCATTCCTCTGTTAAGGCAGGTCGTAATCATACCTGCGTGTGATTTACAAAACCTGATGATTCTAATCTATAGAAACGAATAAAGTTAATAGCTTTTATTGTTAAAAATACGGTTTCGCTATTGAGTGCAAAAAAAAACAGCAGCCAAAGCTAAATCTGCTTATTTTGCGCACACTTTCGGCACAGCCACTGAGGAAACTATTATTGGGAATGCAACTTATGCGTTCAGACGATAAAATAGTAAAGCGTAATGAAAATGTTATTTTCCGATGTCGCTCTGAAACGCTACAATGTCAGTCGACTGCCGTAAAAGAAGTTAAGGAAGCAAGACAATGAGCACCACTATCGAAAAAATCCAGCGCCAGATCGCTGAAAACCCGATTCTCCTGTATATGAAAGGTTCTCCAAAACTGCCAAGCTGCGGCTTCTCCGCCCAGGCTGTGCAGGCACTTTCCGCCTGTGGTGAGCGTTTTGCCTATGTGGATATTCTGCAAAACCCGGATATTCGCGCAGAACTGCCAAAATATGCAAACTGGCCGACCTTCCCACAGCTGTGGGTTGACGGTGAACTGGTTAGATCGG
>NZ_JBFWLF010000410.1:0-2751 GCF_050252275.1 Citrobacter sp.
CATCCCACTTTCTTCCATAATATAATTTCATCACCATATCCTTACCCGATAATAACCAAAAATATCTTCGTTTGGTAAGAATAAATTCCTAATCTGTCTTTCTTGTTAAATTATGAAATAACAGTATATGTAAAAGGATCGACTATTATTTATTATAGATTCAAAGATAGCTCGTCGGACTGCTACGGTTCAGTGAATAATAATGCGAAGGAAAATAGAGATTTTTTAGACTTTCTCGGATAGTTGCGGACGAACTTTTGGCGGAAGATCACAGGAGTCGAACCTGCCCGGGAACGCTGGCGTCCCCAACTGGATTTGAAGTCCAGCCACCTCACCGGAGATGACGATCTTCCGCGCCTGCATTGCTACATGGAGGCGGGGCGCATTATAGCTACTTTCAGACATTTACCACATACCCCGACACACTTTTTTCACCTCTCTTTTGACCTGAACACCCCCATTTCAGTTAATTCTTAAGAAAATCCTCAGGTTAGCATTTCGTGCTCCGCGACATTTACCCCGATCACAAAAAACAAGAAACGTAATTTGCTAACCAGAAAACGCAATACTCGCTCCTGAAACAATGGTTTAAAACCTCTGTAACCGGTCTCAGTGCCCGTATCGCCACACGGCAGGCACCTGACGGCCAGCAAAGGATTACAGAACCAGGAGGACGAAAGTATGAAAATCAGTGATGGAAACTGGCTTATTCAACCTGGCCTGACCGTGACGTATCCGGTCCAGGTGTTCGATGTGGAGCAGCAGGGCAATGACCTGGTGGTGTATGTGGCACCGCGCGACGTCCGCGAACGCGCGTGGCAGCTCGATACGTTAATGTTCACCGTCCGGCTCTTCGCACCGCAGGAAGGGATTGTCGGGGTGCGCATCGAGCACTTCCAGGCGGCGCAGGACAAAGGCCCGCACTATCCGCTCAACGTGCTGAAGGACGTAAGGGTCGAGACGGTAAATAACGCCGAATACGCCGAGCTGAAAAGCGGTAATCTCAGCGTGCGCGTCACCAAAGGCGAGTTCTGGGCGCTCGATTTTCTGCGTAACGGCCAGCGGATCACCGGCAGTGAACTGAAAAACAACGGCTACGTGCAGGACAGCCACACGAATCGCAACTATCTGTTCGAACGTCTGGATCTGGGCGTCGGGGAAACGGTTTATGGCCTCGGTGAGCGCTTTACCGCCCTGGTGCGCAACGGTCAGCAGGTCGATACCTGGAACCGCGACGGCGGCACCAGCACCGAGCAGTCCTACAAAAACATTCCGTTCTATCTCACTAACCGCGGCTACGGCGTGCTGGTCAACCATCCGGAAAATGTGTCGTTTGAAATCGGCTCGGAGAAGGTCTCCAAAGTACAGTTCAGCGTGGAGGGCGAATATCTGGAGTATTTTGTGATCGACGGCCCGACGCCGAAAGCGGTCCTGGACCGCTACACGCAGTTCACCGGTCGTCCGGCGCTGCCGCCAGCGTGGTCCTTCGGCCTGTGGCTCACCACCTCGTTTACCACTAACTACGACGAAGCAACGGTGAACAGCTTCATCGACGGCATGGCCGAACGCGACCTGCCACTGCACGTCTTCCATTTTGACTGCTTCTGGATGAAGGCCTTCCAGTGGTGTGATTTTGAGTGGGACCCGGTGACCTTCCCGGATCCAGAAGGGATGATCCGCCGCCTGAAAGATAAGGGGCTGAAGGTCTGCGTGTGGATCAACCCGTACATCGGCCAGAAATCGCCGGTGTTTAACGAGCTGAAAGAGAAAGGTTATCTGCTGAAGCGCCCGGATGGCAGCGTGTGGCAGTGGGACAAATGGCAGCCCGGGCTGGCGATTTACGACTTCACTAACCCGGACGCGTGCCGGTGGTACGCCGACAAGCTGAAGGGCCTGGTGGAGATTGGCGTGGACTGCTTCAAAACCGATTTCGGCGAGCGTATCCCGACGGATGTGCAGTGGTTTGACGGTTCCGATCCGCAGAAGATGCACAACCATTACGCCTTCATCTATAACGCGCTGGTGTGGAACGTGCTGAAAGAGACGGTAGGCGAGGAGGAGGCGGTACTGTTTGCCCGCTCGGCGTCCGTCGGCGCGCAGCAGTTCCCGGTACACTGGGGTGGCGACTGCTATGCAAATTATGAATCCATGGCGGAAAGCCTGCGCGGCGGGCTGTCGATTGGTCTGTCCGGCTTCGGATTCTGGAGCCACGATATCGGCGGGTTCGAAAACACCGCCCCGGCGCACGTCTACAAACGCTGGTGCGCGTTCGGGCTGTTCTCCAGCCACAGCCGCCTGCATGGCAGCAAATCCTACCGGGTGCCGTGGGCGTACGATGATGAGTCCTGTGACGTGGTGCGCCACTTTACGCAGCTGAAATGCCAGCTGATGCCGTACCTCTACCGTCAGGCGGCGCTGGCACGGGAGTGCGGCACGCCGATGCTGCGGGCGATGATGCTGGAGTTCCCGGACGATCCGGCGTGTGACTATCTCGACCGTCAGTACATGCTGGGGGATGCCTTGATGGTGGCGCCGGTGTTCTCCGAGGCGGGTGAGGTGCAGTTTTACCTGCCGGAAGGTCGCTGGACGCTCTTGTGGCACAACGATGAGGTTCAGGGCTGTCGCTGGCATAAGCAGCAGCACGATTTCATGAGCCTGCCGGTTTATGTGCGCGACAATACCTTGCTGGCGCTGGGTAACAACAAGCACAAACCGGTCTACGCCTGGAATGAGGGCACGGCCTTCCAGCTG
>NZ_JBFWLF010000411.1:0-2746 GCF_050252275.1 Citrobacter sp.
TCATCATTGATGTTGTCCAGCACGTCTCACATCCAGCCCGCCAGCTCTTTCGCTTCCGCTTCTTTAAAGCCGCGACGCGTAATGGCCGGAGAACCGATACGGATACCGGAAGTGACGAACGGACTCTTCGGATCGTTCGGCACGCTGTTTTTGTTCACGGTGATATTGGCACGACCCAGCGCGGCGTCAGCTTCTTTACCGGTCAGGTTTTTGTCCACCAGATCCAGCAAGAACAGGTGGTTTTCAGTACCGCCGGACACCCCTTTGTAGCCACGGTTCAGGAACACTTCCACCATCGCTTTGGCGTTTTTCGCAACCTGCTGCTGGTAGACTTTGAACTCTGGCTCCATCGCTTCTTTCAGTGCAACCGCTTTACCGGCAATCACGTGCATCAACGGGCCGCCCTGCGCGCTTGGGAAAACGGCAGAGTTCAGCTTTTTGTACAGCTCTTCATCACCGCCTTTCGCCAGGATCAGGCCACCGCGCGGACCCGCCAGGGTTTTGTGGGTGGTGGTGGTCACAACGTGTGCATGCGGAACCGGGTTCGGGTACACGCCTGCGGCAATCAGACCCGCAACGTGGGCCATATCAACAAACAGGTACGCACCGATGCTGTCAGCGATTTCACGCATTTTTGCCCAGTCAACCACGCCGGAATAAGCAGAGAAGCCTCCGATGATCATTTTCGGTTTGTGCGTCTGCGCCAGTTGCGCCATCTCTTCGTAGTCAATTTTACCGGACTCATCGATACCGTAAGGTACGATGTTGTACAGTTTGCCAGAGAAGTTCACCGGAGAGCCGTGAGTCAGGTGGCCGCCTTGCGCCAGGTTCATACCCAGAACGGTATCACCGGGTTGCAGCAGCGCGGTGTAGACCGCGAAGTTAGCCTGAGAGCCGGAGTGCGGCTGTACGTTAGCGTAGTCTGCGCCAAACAGTTCTTTGGCGCGATCAATCGCCAGTTGCTCAACGATATCGACGTATTCGCAGCCGCCGTAGTAGCGCTTGCCCGGATATCCTTCAGCGTATTTATTAGTCAGCTGAGAGCCCTGCGCCTGCATGACACGCGGACTGGTGTAGTTTTCGGAGGCGATCAGTTCGATGTGCTCTTCCTGACGTACTTTTTCCTGCTCCATAGCCTGCCACAGTTCGGCATCATAATCGGCAATGTTCATTTCACGCTTTAACATCCGCATCTCCTGACTCAGCTAACGATAGAATTTTTGGCCTTAAAAGGCGGTCCTGTTGGACAACGGGCAACAGTATAACTGAATCATTCTGTGATAACAGGTCTTGACAAAGGAATTTACGCAAACGATTACCTTCACAGGGCACAAGGCTTTGCGGAATGAAGACCTTACGAATTTCAACGGATTTCTTTTCAGGTTTGTGATGCAGATTTTTCACGTTGTAACGTTTAACACGTAAAGCGTCAAAGAACCATTTACAATGCAGGGATATTTTTTATAAGATGCATTTGACATACATCATTAAAGATTCACATAAAGGAAGACCGTATGCTTGACGCCCAAACCATCGCCACTGTAAAAGCCACCATTCCCCTGCTGGTAGAAACCGGCCCCAAACTGACCGCCCATTTTTACGATCGCATGTTCGCTCATAACCCTGAACTCAAAGAAATTTTTAACATGAGCAACCAGCGTAATGGCGATCAGCGTGAAGCCCTGTTTAATGCCATTGCCGCTTATGCCAGCAATATTGAGAATCTGCCTGCCCTGCTGCCTGCGGTTGAGAAAATCGCCCAAAAGCACACCAGCTTTCAGATAAAACCTGAGCAGTACAACATTGTCGGTACACACCTGCTGGCGACCCTCGACGAAATGTTCAGTCCAGGCCAGGACGTGCTGGATGCGTGGGGCAAAGCCTACGGCGTGTTGGCGAATGTCTTTATCCACCGCGAAGCGCAAATCTACAGTGAAAACGCCCGTAAAACCGGCGGCTGGGAAGGCACGCGTCCGTTCCGGATCGTGGCGAAAACCCCGCGCAGCGCACTGATTACCAGCTTTGAACTTGAACCGGTAGACGGCGGCACCGTGGCCGAATACCAGCCTGGCCAGTATCTTGGTGTCTGGCTGAAACCGGAAGGCTTCCCGCATCAGGAGATTCGTCAGTATTCTCTGACCCGTAAAGCGGATGGTAAAAGCTACCGTATTGCCGTGAAACGTGAAGAAGGCGGTCAGGTATCAAACTGGCTGCATAACCATGCGAACATCGGCGATGTCGTGCATTTGGCCGCACCGGCTGGCGATTTCTTTATGGCAGTCACCCCGAATACGCCGGTTTCCCTGATCTCTGCTGGCGTCGGTCAAACGCCCATGCTGGCAATGCTGGATACGCTGGCAAAAGCAAACCACACCGCGCAGGTCAACTGGTTCCACGCCGCAGAAAACGGCGACGTCCATGCGTTTGCCGATGAAGTGAGTGAACTGGGTAAAACGCTGCCACGCTTTAGCGCCCACACCTGGTATCGTGATCCAACCGAAGCCGATCGCGCGAAAGGGACGTTTGATAGCGTTGGGCTGATGGATTTGAACAAACTGGAAGGCGCAATCAGCGATCCGGCGATGCAGTTTTATCTGTGCGGTCCGGTGGGCTTTATGCAGTTTGCCGCGAAGCAGCTTGTTGAGCTGGGTGTGAAAAACGAAAACATTCATTACGAATGCTTCGGCCCGCATAAGGTCTTGTAATGACGTCATGCCTGATGGCGCTGTGCTTATCCGGCCTATAG
>NZ_JBFWLF010000412.1:0-2732 GCF_050252275.1 Citrobacter sp.
GTCACCGCCTTTCAGACGGACGACACGTTTGCCCTGTTGCGCTTCACGCAGCAGGATTTGGTTAATTTCCTCCTGCGGCACGCAGTGATAACCCGCGCGTTTACCGACAAACACACGGTCGGCGTCGCGACGCACCAGGTCCATGATATCGTCAGACACCAGACGGTCATAGACCACCACATCGGCCTGCTGGATCTGCTGCAACCCTTTTAGCGTCAGAAGTCCGGCATCGCCAGGGCCTGCGCCCACCAGCACCACTTCACCGCGATGATCCAACGGCTCGCTGAGCATCTGCTCGGTGGTTTCTTCTACCGCTTTATGGTCGGCATTCGCCAGCGACTGTGCCAGCCTGTCGTTAACAAACAGCTTTTCCCAGAAGCGGCGACGTTCACCCATCGTGGCAAACTGTTTTTTCACCCGGGAACGAAGTTGCCCGGCGTAGTGTGCAACCTGACCTAAATGTTGAGGTAAAACGGATTCCAGTTTTTCACGCAGCAGACGGGCCAGCACCGGTGAGGTGCCGCCGGAAGAGACCGCCACCATTAGCGGTGAACGGTCGATAATCGATGGCATGATGAAACTGGCGGCTTTCGGCGCATCCACGACGTTACAGAAGATGCGGCGGGATTCTGCGGCATCGCTCACGCGCTGATTCACCGCATCATCATCGGTCGCGGCTATCGCCAGCCAGCACGGGTCGAGAAGGGCTTCATCAAACGGTCCTTCCACCAGCGTCAACATGTTTTCATTTGCCCATACGGTGAACTGCGGAATAAACGCCAGCGCATTAACCGTTAAACGAGCGCCTGCTTCCAGCAGTAACCGTGCTTTGCGTTCTGCGACATCACCACCGCCGACAATCAGACAGTCGCGGTCGCGTAGTTGACAAAATATAGGCAAATGATCCACGACATTACCCCTTAATTATTGGCTGTAGCCTCAGTTTGGTTGATTTTTGCCGGAGCAGGTCGCTCCGATTTTGGCGTAGCATACCAATAACCTAACCCCATGAACACGACACCGGACAAAGTATTGCCGAGTGTTACCCACAGCAGGTTATGACCAATCCCCGCCAGGGTATAGGCTTCGCTGTGGTGACCGAACCAGGAGAGGGCGAACAGCGTCATGTTGGCAACTGAGTGTTCATAGCCGGACGCGATAAACGCCAGCAGACACCACCAGATAGCGATAAATTTCGCAGCGCCTTCAGTACGGATCGCCATCCAGATTGCCAGACAAACCAGCCAGTTACACAGCGCGCCTTTGAAGAACAGTACCGTTGCCGGCGCCGTGGTTTTCGCCAGCGCGACCGAGTGTACGATGCTGGTATCGACCGGTAGCAGGCTACCGCCACCCCAGTTGTACAGCAGCGCGACGAACACGGAACCCACCAGGTTACCCAACCAGGTCTGCGGCAAAATCGCCCACATCTGTCCCTGGCTGATGGTGCCCGCTTTGACGCCAAGCGTCAGGAACATCGTGTGACCGGTAAACAGTTCGGAACCAGCAATAATGACCAGCGTTAAGGCAATCCCAAAGGTCGCGCCCATCACCAGCGGACGCACGGACGGATCGAGTAAGTTACCGAGAGTGAAAATCAGGATGATACCGAGGCCAACGTAAGCCCCTGCCATCGCAGAACTGACCCAGAAGCCGAGCGGGTTATTTGCCGACAGGCGTGCGATGCGCGCAGCGTTAGCCGCACATTTGTTAATTGTATCTGTGAACATGACTGTGATTACCCATAAAAAATGAAATAAAAACGTAACCGTAGGCCGGATAGGCCTTTATGCCGCCATCAGACCTACGAAAAAAACAGGACTGCCAATACGTTAAAAAGGGAGGCGTTGCGCCTCCCGAAATTCATTAACTGCGCAACTGCACAATGCCGTCTTTTACCCGCGCGTCGTAGTGCGCCACGGAATGACGTTCATCCTCCATACACAGGCCGTCGCTCAGGCGAAAGCGCTGTTTTTTCAACGGGCTGGCGACCCACAATTCGCCCTGATGTTCCGCAATCAATCCGCGAGACAGCACGCTGGATTCAAAGAACGGGTCGATGTTGCTGATCGCAAACACCTGGTCGTTGTGATACGGACGAAAAATAGCGACCTGTTCCTCACCTAACAACGCGCAGACGCCGGTTGCGGGCAGGATGTCATCAATGTGGCAGATGTTTGTCCACTGGCTCATGCGTTTTCCTCCACCAGAGTGACCGGGATGCGTTCATACGGCGTGGCCGGACGATGCTGTTCACGTTCAGGCACTACCTGGACGTTCGGATCGCGTTTATCGCTGTTGATAAAGTGTCTGAAACGCGTCTGGGCAGATGGCGTGTTGACGGTTTCCGTCCACTCGCAGACTACGGCTTCGCGCAGACGGGCCATCTCTTCTTCCAGATGTTCGTTCAGACCTAGTTTGTCATCGATGATGACGGAACGCAGATACTCAATGCCGCCTTCCAGGTTGTCTAACCACGGGGCGGTACGGGTCAGTTTGTCCGCCGTACGGATGTAGAACATCATGAAACGGTCGAGATATTTGAGCAGCGTTTCACGATCGATATCCGCTGCCAGCAGATCCGCATGACGCGGTTTCATCCCGCCATTACCGCAGACGTACAGGTTCCAGCCTTTCTCGGTAGCGATGATACCGACGTCTTTGCCCTGGGCTTCGGCACATTCACGGGTACAGCCTGAAACGCCGAACTTCATCTTGTGCGGGGTGCGAAT
>NZ_JBFWLF010000413.1:0-2730 GCF_050252275.1 Citrobacter sp.
TTCTCCCTATTATTGTTGCTGTGTTGCTCTTTATTCTCGGTGTTTCTGTTTTAAATGTGCAGCTCTGGTATTCGGCGAGAGCAGACAGTCTTTCGGGGGCTCGGTATGTTGCGAGTGATATTGATGTCATTCTTGATGAGGCTACTCACGCGACGTCAACGGCCAGTGATATCACGAGAAAGGGTTGCGATCAGGAAGGGCAGTACCGGTTAGGGACGGAAGCCGCGCTACAGCCTCATCTTCGAACCATTTTAATCTACCGCGAAGGCAAAATATGGTGCTCCTCGCTGCCGGGTAATCGCATGCTACTTTCTTATCTTTCTGAAATACCGGATACAACGCTGCAACTCGCGCCAGCAAATAACGCGGTTAACAGACGACCGGTTTTGTTATATCAGAATCAACTTGCCGGGAGCCGAATTGTCATCACCATCAGCGATCAGCATATTCGTGATTCACTGCGTACGCCGCTGAAAGAGGCGAATTATTCATTAATGGTAGGGAAGGCGATCCTGGGGCTGTCCGGTGATGTGGTGACCATTAACAATACAGGCCAGGAGTTCGGACAGGTAGGATCCAAACGTTACCCCTTCACAATACGTTATAATTTACCGCCCGTGTTTAGCCAGCAAAGACTCATCAGTCAGGGGATGGGGATGCTGATCTTCATTTTTCTCATGTCTTGTTTTGCCGCGTATGCCCTGATTAAGTATTTAAATAAAAGCACCACGCCGGAAGAAGCGCTGCGCAGAGCAATTCTCAAGGGAGAAATCGTGCCTTTTTATCAGCCCGTGGTGAATGGCCGGGAAGGGACGTTACGGGGCGTTGAAGTGCTGGCAAGGTGGAAACATCCGAAAGCCGGATATATTTCCCCGGCGTCATTTATTCCGCTAGCGGAAAAGTCAGGTTTGATTATTCCTCTGACGCAATGTTTGATGGAACAAGTGGTTACCCATATGAATGCTATCGCCACGAAGTTGCCAGAAGGTTTTCATGTCGGTATTAACTTCAGCGCCTCTCATATTACCGCTCCGACCTTTGTCGACGAGTGTCTGAACTTTAAGGCGCGGTTCAGCCGAAAAGATTTGAATCTGGTACTTGAAGTGACCGAGCGTGAACCTTTGCATGTCGATGAGCACCTGGTTCAGACGCTGAATGTTTTGCATGAGAATGGTTTTGTCATCGCTCTGGATGATTTTGGCACCGGTTATTCCGGACTTTCTTACCTACACGATCTACACATTGATTATATTAAGATTGATCAAAGCTTTGTGGCGCGAGTCAGCATGGAAGAAGATTCCACCCGGATTCTGGACTGTGTACTGGATCTGGCACGAAAACTGTCGCTAAGTATCGTCGCGGAAGGCGTGGAAACAAAGGCGCAGGTTGACTACCTGAACCGCAATGATATTACCTTCCAGCAGGGGTATTATTTCTTTAAACCGGTCAACTTCACCGAACTGATAAAAATTATCTTGTCGAAGCCTAAAGTCAAAGTGGTTGTTGAATAAGTGGATTATTTTTTGTGTAAACGTTGCGTGTTTATATTATCCACTTCCAGCATGCCTTTTTGCGGGTCAATAAAATAGCATTTTGTCTTTGACGAATAGGCCAGTGATGCCGTCTCGCATTGCGCCAGATCGCTAAACGCGCCAATCACTTCACTTTTTGTTGTATTATTGGAAAGGGCGAAAATCAGTGCCAGAACGTACATATTCATTCCTTGAATAAATGGCTCATGGAGAGCCTGTTTTTTATTGACAGGAAGATACTACGTAGGACATGGCGCAAAACAAGTTGAACATGCCTGCAAGTCTGAATCTGGACCAGATCTCGTTTTTTATAAACCAAAGAATTGGCGTGGCTTGTCTGGTGTTCAGGAGGACTCTAGCATATCTCAATGGTATTAAAGAAAGGCTAAACGCCAGACTATGAATCACCCGCAGAACGGTTCAATAAGTGTGTTGCGTCCATCAGTTGAACTCACAGCTCACAGCAGACGCTCACATCAGCTATGGCTAAAAAGACGTATGAGGGGAAGGTGACAGGCTGCGGTGAAAGAAAAGCGGGCTGTTGTTTGCGGCCGCATTGAGAGTGGCGAATGAGGCCAGAAATAAAAAAGCCCGCTGAAGCGGGCTTTCATATCACTCTGGAGCCGCGGCTCCTTTGCGTATCCTTTTTGTCCCCTCACCGTCTGGTCGGTGTCCTGCTGAGACTGCTAACTTCCTATTTTTGTTAGTGCTGTCTTGGCACTGTCCAATCAGAGCTGGCGGAGTCTGAATTGGTGATGTAACGTATTGTTTTGAAATAAATAAATTATAATTCAACTTTTTGTTTGGGCCTATCGTTGGGCCTAAAACTAGTGGTGGCTAAATTTCAATCAATAATGATGAGCTAATTACCTTTCCAAGGTTAATATACCGAAATTGCTGCGTGGAATAGTTGATCACTTTGAGGGAAATCAGCCAAGATTGTGCGATCTGAGCAATCGCCAACTATCCCAAACCACCAACTGGACTGAGCAATGTCGATCATAGCACCTATTTCCCGCAACGAACGACACCTGATGCAGAAAACGATTCATAAAACCCGTGACAAAAACCATACCCGCAGACTGACCGCCATATTGATGCTGCACCGGAGCGGGAATGTCTGCCATGTCGCCCGCTCTGCAGCACCCTTTCGTCAGTTGGTCGTTGGATTAACTGGTTTACCCTTTATGGCATTGAC
>NZ_JBFWLF010000414.1:0-2724 GCF_050252275.1 Citrobacter sp.
ATAAGGAGCGGACGATGATTATCGAAGCGATGTTGATTGGCATTCTGTGTTATCTCGGCGCCCTCAGCAGCCCCTGGCTGTTGGGACTGACGGGCGGCTGGTATTTAATCACCCGACCGCTGATTTCCGGCACGTTGGTCGGGATTATTCTCGGTGACATGAAAACCGGGATCATGATTGGCGTTGCGGTTCAGGCAGTATATATCGCGATGGTCACGCCCGGCGGCTCAATGCCTGCCGATCTCAACTTTGTGGCTTACCCGGCCATTGCATTGGGGATCCTCTCAGGCAAAGGCCCGGAGGTCGCGGTCGCCTTAGCCGCTACCATCGGGATTGCCGGGACCATCTTATTTAATGCGATGATGGTACTGAACTCTTTCTGGAACCATCGTGCCGATGCGGCACTGGATCGGGGCGATGAGCGGGGAATTTATCTGAACAGCGCCATCTGGCCTCAGGTGACAAACTTTATCCTGCGTTTTGTGCCCACCTTTATTGCGGTTTACTTTGGCGCACAGTACATCAGCGGTTTTATGGACAGCCTGCCGAAGATGGTGTTGTCGACGATGAACGTACTGGGCGGCATTCTGCCCGCCGTCGGGATTGCAATTCTGCTCAAGCAGATCATCAAAAATTACACCATGTTGATCTACTTCCTCGTCGGTTTCGTCTGCATCGTCTTTTTAAAACTCAACATGGTCGCGCTGGTGATCGTCGGTTCACTGTTGGCGCTGATCCACTATAACTACAAGCCGGAACCGCCGCAGGCTGCAAACGCGACGTCGGTTACCCGCGATGATGAGGATGAATTCTGATGGAAGAACGTACGCTGACCCGTAAAGATCTTCGCCGCTGCTGGCGGGCCTGGATGATGCATAACTTATCGTCGATGAGTTTTGAACGTCTGGAATCTTTTGGATTTTGTCTGAGCATGTTGCCGGTGGCGAAAAAGCTCTATCCCGATGCCGCACAACGAACCGAAATGTTGCGTCGACACGCCTCGTTCTACAATACCGAACCCCAGATTGGCGCCATTGTGAATGGAATGGCGCTGGGGCTGGAAGAGAAAAAAGCGAACGGGGAGCCGATCGATGGAGAGACGATCAACACCCTTAAGGTGGGTTTAATGGGTCCCATTGCCGGGATCGGTGATTCCATGATCCCTGGGATGTTGATCCCCATTCTGCTCAGTATCGGCATGGCGCTGGCGGCAGGCGGCAATATCCTCGGTCCCTTGTTTTATACCGTCGCCTGGCTTGCGATCATCATTCCCGGCTCATGGTTCTTGTTTCTGAAAGGCTACAAAATGGGCTCCGGCTCGGTAGAAATACTGGTGAGCAGCAAGTCCACTCGTCTGCGCGAAGCCTTATCGCTGTTAGGCGTTTTCGTTATGGGGGGCGTCGCAGCCAGCTACGTGAAGCTTGGAACCGGGATGGAGTTTATTACCAAAGATGGTGTGAATATCCATGTTCAGCAGATGCTGGATGGCATTTTCCCGCAATTGCTGCCGCTGGTCGTCGTTCTCGGTACCTGGTATCTGATGGCAAAACGCGGTGTCTCACCGGTAAAAGCGATGGTTTTACTGCTGATACTGGCCGCGCTTGGCGTCGCAACAGGTCTGTTTGCAGGTTAATAGCGAAAAGACGGAACTACCGGGGCAATGCCCCGGTTTTTCATGGATGGAAGTTCTGCCACAGCCCTGCGCATTTATCCGGGCGAGAGATAAACTGAAAGCGCCCCGGGTCGGATATAAATTGCTGATAGATTGGCGCTGAAGTCAGTGAAAACTCCGTATACTGACGAGGCGTGACGGCCTGCAATCGCCCGGCAATATAGCGCGGGTTGTGCTGCCAGATGACGTGGTCACCCTGTAGTAACGGATACCACGCCAGCCCTTTATGCGCCCGCACAGCCTCATATTCAAAACCATATTCCCGATCGCACCACGCGCCAAAGGTTAACGGCTCATTCGGATCGGCGGATATCGTCGCATGTCCCCAACCTGGCGGCACCAGCACTTTTTCACCGGGTCCTGCGATCACCGCAAAGCAGCGACCAGGATCGTCCCCAACATATTCCTGCATGTAGATGATCGCTTTCCCCTGCCAGATCTCATACAACTCTGGCGGAGACCACCCGCTGTGCTGACTCACACGATGCACATGTCCCTGACTACGAATCGGTTCTTCACCCAACCGACCCGCGGCATAGGTCACCACACCGAACAACAGCATGCGTTTTTTTAGCTCCTCGCGATCCTGCAGGCGCGCCACGTCCATCGCGATAGCGTATACCTCTTCCGGTCCCTCACACTGCGGATCACGCAGCGAAGCACGAATCTGATCGAGTCGGCGAATTTCCGGCATAGGCCCGGTCACGTCATCCCCATAACTGAACCCAAGCGGATGACGATGTACGGTCATATCCAGACCATAAAGAGAGGCAGAGTCAACCATTCTGCACCTCCCTTACCAGAATCTGCTGGTTTTCCTCAAAGACCCTGAGGGTGAACCCCTTCGCCAGCGCCGCATAATCATGTCCGGCGATAGCAGGCCAGACAGCAAGCGCGGAGAGCACCTCATTTCCGGTGTTGATTAAGCGGTGTGCGGTAAAACCTGGGATGATATGAATGGATCCGGCGAAAACGTTTTCCAGTCGCGCCTGCCCGTGCTCATTTTGCAGCGGCAAAAGTCCCTTTCCGCGCAGGCCAAAATAGACTTCGCC
>NZ_JBFWLF010000415.1:0-2723 GCF_050252275.1 Citrobacter sp.
CTAATTTGCCCGGTAAGCAATGCGCCACCGGGCAACGTTCAACACATTAAGCGCTGCGGCGCAGCATACCCTGTTTTTTCAGCCACACCAGCAGAATGGAGATAGCGGCAGGCGTGACGCCAGAGATGCGCGATGCCTGGCCGATCGAAACCGGCTTGTGATCGTTTAGCTTGGCAATCACTTCGTTCGACAGGCCAGATACCTGGCGGTAATCCAGCGTGGCAGGCAGCAGCGTGTTTTCATTGCGCAGCTGTTTTTCAATCTCATCCTGCTGACGAGCGATATAACCTTCGTACTTCACCTGGATTTCAACCTGCTCAGCAGACTGCGCGTCTTCCAGTGCGGGGGCAAACGGCGTCAGCCTCGTGAGCTGTGCATAGGTCATTTCCGGACGACGCAGCAGATCTTCACCACTGGCTTCACGAGACAGCGGCGCAGTAAGGTGAGCATTCACTTCGTTGGCCGATTCCGCCGCAGGCGTCACCCAGGTAGATTTCAGGCGCTGGCGTTCGCGTTCGATGTTCTCCAGCTTCTCGTTGAAGCGAGCCCAACGCACGTCATCCACCAGCCCCAGTTCACGCCCCATTTCGGTCAGACGCAGATCGGCGTTGTCTTCGCGCAGCATCAGACGGTATTCGGCACGCGAGGTGAACATGCGGTACGGTTCTTTGGTACCCAGCGTGCACAGGTCGTCGACCAGTACGCCGAGATAGGCCTGAGAACGCGCCGGTGCCCACCCTTCTTTGTCTGCGGACAGACGCGCGGCATTGAGCCCAGCAAGCAGGCCCTGGGCAGCAGCCTCTTCGTAGCCGGTGGTACCGTTAATTTGTCCGGCGAAGAACAGGCCCTGGATAAATTTGCTTTCCAGCGTCGGTTTCAGGTCGCGCGGGTCGAAAAAGTCATACTCAATGGCATAACCCGGACGGACGATTTTCGCGTTCTCCATCCCTTCCATTGAGCGGACAATCTGCATCTGCACGTCGAAAGGCAGGCTGGTGGAGATCCCGTTCGGGTAAATTTCATTTGAGGTAAGCCCTTCCGGCTCCAGGAAGATCTGGTGCTGGTTACGATCGGCAAAGCGCATCACTTTATCTTCGATCGACGGGCAGTAACGTGGTCCGATCCCTTCGATCACGCCTGCATACATCGGGCTACGATCGAGGTTATTACGGATCACGTCATGGGTTTTCTCGTTGGTATGTGTGATATAGCACGGCACCTGTTGTGGGTGCTGGGCAGCATTGCCCATGAACGAGAAGACCGGCATTGGGTTGTCGCCATGCTGCTGCGCCAGCACGCTGAAATTAATCGTGCGTGCATCGATACGCGGCGGGGTGCCGGTTTTAAGACGGCTTACGCGCAGCGGCAGTTCGCGCAGACGGCGAGAGAGCGGAATGGACGGCGGATCGCCAGCACGGCCACCGCTGTAATTATCCAGACCAATATGAATTTTGCCGTCAAGGAAAGTTCCAACGGTCAACACTACCGCTTTGGCGCGGAATTTCAGCCCCATCTGGGTCACTGCGCCAACGACACGATCGTTTTCAACAATCAGATCTTCAACCGCCTGCTGGAAGATCATCAGGTTGGGTTGGTTCTCCAGCGCGGTACGCACCGCCTGACGGTACAGCACACGATCCGCCTGAGCACGGGTAGCGCGAACCGCCGGTCCTTTGCTCGCGTTTAGTATCCTAAACTGGATACCTGCATGGTCGATTGCTTGTGCCATCAGCCCGCCGAGCGCATCCACTTCTTTTACCAGGTGTCCCTTCCCAATACCGCCAATCGCCGGGTTGCAGCTCATCTGCCCCAGCGTGTCGATATTGTGTGTCAAAAGCAGGGTTTGTTGACCCATACGCGCTGCGGCCATCGCGGCCTCAGTGCCTGCATGACCCCCGCCAATGATGATGACGTCAAAAGGATCCGGATAAAACATGGTAATTGCCTCGCATAACGCGGTGTGAAAATGGATTGAAGCCCGGGCGGTGGATTCTACTCAACTTTGTCGGCTTGAGAAAGACCCCGGGATCCTGGCTATTAAAAAGAAGATCTTTTTATTTAGAGATCTGTTCTATTGTGATCTCTTATTAGGATCGCCATTGGCTGTGGATAAGCCGGATCCCGGTATTAAGATCAATACCTTGGTAAGGATCATTAGCTGTGAATGATCGGTGATCCTGGTCCGTATAAGCTGGGATCAGAATGAAGGGTTATACACAACTCAAAAACTGAACAACGGTTATTCTTTGGATAACTACTGGTTGATCCAAGGTTCCTGACAGAGTTATCCACACTCGATCGCACGAACTTTACACTTATTTGAGTAAATTAATCCAGGATCCCAGCCAGGCTTCAGCCGGATCTTCCGGAATATCGTGTTCAAGGATGTTGATCTTCAGCGTTTCGCCGATCTGTCTGGCTCCGGAATGCTTCAGTTCAGCTTCGATCTTCTCGATAGCGCCACAGAAGGTGTCATATTCGCGACTGCCGATACCGATCGCGCCGAAACGAACCTGCGACAGATTTGGTTTTTGCGATTGAAGATCTTCATATAAAGGAACAAGGTTATCCGGAATGTCTCCCGCACCGTGCGTGGAGCTGATGACTAGCCAGATCCCGGAGGCAGAAAGATCCTCTAACAGCGGGCCGTGCAGGGTTTCAGTAGAAAAACCGGCATCTTCCAGCTTTTCAGCCAGGTGTTCTGCAACATATTCAGCGCCGCC
>NZ_JBFWLF010000416.1:0-2707 GCF_050252275.1 Citrobacter sp.
GCGAAATCAATTTTGGACGGAATATCGTCAGCGGCGATCTGGAAGATCTCATAACCGCTCTTTATGGCCGGATAGGCGCTGCCCCAGAGCAGACAACAAAACGCCGCGCTCAGCCAGACAACATTTTTACGCGCAAACAAAGGTTGCGGGTGCGGAGTATCCATTCATCACCAGATTGAAATTATGTTTTATTTTTAGTGATTATCCCGAAAAGGACAAAGAATAGCCAGAGCGAAAAATGAGGGGAGCAGAAAAGCAAAACGCCGACACAAGGTCGGCGTTTCTTACGACGTTATCAGAATAAAAACTTATTCTGCAACAACGTTAATGGTCAGCTTAGCGAATACTTCGCTGTGAACCTGGAAGTCCACTTCGTGCTCACCAGTGGTACGCAGAACGCCGTTCGGCAGACGAACTTCGCTCTTAGCCACTTCAACGCCAGCTGCAGTTACAGCATCAGCGATGTCGCGGGTACCGATGGAACCGAACAGTTTACCTTCGTCGCCTGCTTTAGACGTGATGGTAACGGTTTCCAGTGCGTTGATTTTCTCTGCGCGTGCATTTGCAGCAGCCAGAACGTCAGCCAGTTTAGCTTCCAGTTCAGCGCGACGTGCTTCGAAGTATTCAACGTTTTTCTTGGTAGCAGGAACAGCTTTACCCTGTGGTACCAGGAAGTTACGAGCATAGCCCGCTTTAACGTTAACCTGATCACCCAGGCTACCCAGGTTTGCTACTTTATCAAGCAGAATAACTTGCATTACCTTATCCTCTCAAAGTCGTATTAATGGACCGTGACCGATTACTGATGACGATCAGTGTACGGCAGCAGAGACAGGTAGCGAGCGCGTTTGATAGCGCGAGCCAGCTGACGCTGGTATTTTGCACGGGTACCGGTGATACGGCTTGGGACAATCTTACCGCTTTCGGTGATGTAGTTTTTCAGCGTAGCGATATCTTTATAGTCGATCTCTTGAACGCCTTCCGCGGTGAAACGGCAGAACTTGCGACGACGGAAATAACGTGCCATATGGCTAGTCTCCAGAATCTATCAATTCAATCTGCTCGGCATGCAGAACCATTTTGCTCAGGCCGTTCTTTGCCTTGTGGCAAGAGATGAACCCCTGAACGGTCACTGCGCTACCGACCGTTATACTGTGAGTAATGGCCTGGTTTTCGTGTCCGCTAACAATCACGGGCATTTGGCACCACGCCTGCCGGTGAAATCCGGCTTCCTCCTGCACAGAACGATGCTCAAGCACGAACTGGCAGTGCGGAATTCCTGATGGACTGACCTTTCGAAGGGGGGTCCTGCACACGGTGCCGGACAACACCAGACGGTTGGTCATCAGAAATTACTCTTCAGAATCCCCAGCTTCAGCATCATCTGCGGTTTCGTTTGCGAAATCATCGCGACGCTCACGGCGCTCGTCTTTCGCTTTAACCATCGGAGATGCTTCGGTAACAGCGTGCTTAGTACGCATTACCATGCTGCGGATAACGGCGTCGTTGAAGCGGAAAGTTGTTTCCAGCTCATCGATCACTTCCTGCGGTGCTTCAACGTTCAGCAGAACGTAGTGAGCTTTATGCAGTTTGTTGATCGGGTAAGCCAGCTGACGGCGGCCCCAGTCTTCCAGACGGTGGATCTTGCCTTCTGCACCAGTGATGGCAGCAGAGTAACGCTCGATCATACCCGGAACCTGTTCGCTCTGGTCAGGATGGACCATAAAAACGATTTCGTAATGACGCATCGAATTGCTCCTTACGGATTATTCAGCCTCCTGTCTGGGTCAGCCGCGGCCCATGGAGGCAAGGAACGTGTTAAAGGTCGGCTGAAAAATTGACGCGTCATAATACTGGTGTCAGGCCGCAAACTCAAGGTGATTCCAGGAATATTTGTCAGGACGCCCTTAATACATATCCAATAGCATTTTGCCGCTGATGCAGATAGAGACAATCACGATCATCGGCCTGATCACTTTCTTGCCGCGCGTGAGGACTACCGTCGCCCCCAGGCGTGCGCCAAGCGCCTGCCCGGCGAACATCACCAGTCCCAGCGACCAGATCATTTTGCCACCGAAAATGAAGAACAGAATAGAGGCGATGTTGGACGCAAGATTAATGAAATTAGAGTGAATTTGCGCTTTATCGATGCTGTATCCCCACAGCAGGATGTAGCACAGGGTATAAAAGGAACCGGCCCCGGCGCCGAGGAATCCATCATAGAAACCAACGCACCCTCCCCCTATCAGGGAAAAGAGAAACAGTGACACCTGCTGCTTCTTTTTTGGTTCAGTGAGATTGGGGGCAAAAATAAAGTACAGCGCTACCGCGATGATGAGTACCGGTAACAGTTTTTTCAGCAGTTCCGGTTCAATGAACTGGATAAGCGTCGTCCCCAGAGCCGATCCCACAAACGCCGATAAAAAGACATACTTATGCTGCTGGACGTTGATATGTCCGCGACGCAGAAAGTAGATCCCCGACGTCAATGAACTGCCCAGCGCCTGAATCTTATTGGTGGCCAGCGCATTGGCTGGCGGCAATCCTGAGAGCAATAGCGCTCCAATCGATAAAAACCCACCGCCGCCTGAAACTACATTAATAAAACCCGCTATCAGCGCCACCATAAACATAATGGCGAAGTAGCTGAAATTCATGAATGAAGTATCCATATCTTTTTGCCTTATTATCATAAAGTTAGCTTTAT
>NZ_JBFWLF010000417.1:0-2700 GCF_050252275.1 Citrobacter sp.
AATCCTGCAGATACTGAATGGTGCCGCGATCTTCAACCGTATCACGACAGCAGGTCAGATGCAGAAGCTGGAAGCCGTACTGTTCGCGCAGCTCGGCGAAGCGCTCGATGAGCTTTTCCTGCAGGCTGTTAAACTGGTCGCTGCCTTCCGGCAGATTGCCCGCATTGATCTGATCTTCAAGCCAGATCCACTGGAAAAACGCCGCTTCGTACAGCGAGGTCGGAGTATCGGCGTTGTTCTCCAGCAGCTTCGGTTCGCCGGTGCCATCCCACGCCAGATCAAGACGCGAGTAGAGCGACGGCTGGTTTGTCTGCCAGGACTGACGAACAAAGCCCCAGGTGTGCTTAGGAATACGGAATTTGGTCATCAGTTCGTCGCTGGCGATCACTTTCTCGACCACTTTGAGACACATCTGGTGCAGCTCAGCGGTCACATCTTCCAGCTTTTCCACCTGGGCCAGCGTGAGTTTGTAATAGGCGTCTTCACACCAGTACGGTTCGCCGTACATGGTGTGAAAATTAAAACCGTATTCCGTGGCTTTATCGCGCCAGTCCGGGCGTTCGGTAATACTGACTCTTTCCATGCGTATCAGCCACCCATTGAACGCGTAGACGTGCCGCTTGCGCTACGCTGCATGGCGCTCTGTTTGGCTACAGATTCACCGAAGCCGCCGCGCGTTACGGTAGAGGTGGTTGCCGGTTTCGGCGCCATGGCGGTTTTAGGAACCGTCATCGTACGACCAGGCTGTGCGGCGCCGTAGTTTTTACCACCCGCATCGGTGTATTTACCGTAAGCCGGGCTGGCCGGGTTTTTCGAGCTGAACAGCGGTTGCTGCGCAAAGCCCGCGCCGCCGCCCATCATGCGGCCCATCATATAGCCCGCCATCAGAGGCATCCAGAAACTGCCGCTGGACTGCTGTGCCTGTGCTTCTGGCGCCATGCCTGCCTGAGCAGGGGCTTGCTGACACTGGCCTTCACCGAACTCAGCGATACAATCTTCGCGAGTGGCATATTTCGGCGCGGTACGTTCCGCTTCTTTCAGCGCATTGTTGTATGTGGTGGTACATTCCGCACTTTTACCTGGATTGGCTGCCGAGCAGTCATCCGCATTTTGATACAGCGATACGGTTTCATCGCTTTTCTCACAGCCCGCCAGCATAAACACAGCGGTAACGGCTAACGCCACAGGCGTCAGATGGCGTGCGCTCCAGCTTTTGCGGAACGAGGCGTGATGGATGGATTTTGTCCGTTTCATTTTCGTCTTTCCTGGACCCAGTGGTTATTACTGCTCAGGATAGAGGATGAGTGGTTGAAAATGAAGCGAGAAGAGGCGGGAATGCGGAACAATGGCGGGATCTTTACGTTGCCTTACGTTCAGACGGGGCCGCAGCCCCGTCATCGCGTTTAATTACGGAACGGATTTTTACCGTTGCTGCTGGAAGAACGTACCGACGCCGGTTGCGTGGCGGGCGCTGTCGCGTTGGCGGCATAGCCGTCAGCGTTCGCGTCCATCTGCGGGGTTTCCGGCGCGACGTGTTCCGGCGAGGTGGAGATCGGTTTGCCCAACGTGTTGTTCAGCGCCACCAGATCCTGCTCGTTCAACGTACCCAGCGCTGACTTGATATTCAGCTGGTTGATCAGGTAGTTATAACGCGCATTCGCCAGTTGCTGCTTGGCGTTGTACAGCGTGGTGGTCGCATCCAATACATCAACGATAGTACGTGTACCCACGGAGTAGCCCGCTTCCATCGCATCTAATGAGCTCTGGGCGGAAACCACCGCTTGTTTGTACGCGTTAATGCTGCTGATTGACGCATTGATATTGTTGAAGGAAGAACGTACGGTCTGCACTACGCTACGGTGGGCACTTTCCAGTTGCTCACTGGCGCCAACAAAGTTGTATTGCGCCTGTTTCACCTGCGAGTTCACCATCCCGCCCTGATAAATCGGCAGCGAGAAGCTCAGGCCGACTTTGTTCTGGCCCATGTTGCTGTCGTCATACTGGGAGCCTACCGCGCTGCCGCGGGTTTTCGAACCACTGTAGGAGGTATCAGATACGCCGGTAGAGGCGGTTAAGTCCAGCGTTGGCAGGTGACCATCCTGCGCCTGGCGAATCTGCTCACGTGCCAGATCCTGGCTCAGACGCGCCTGCAACAACGTCAGGTTGCGGTTTTCGGCTTCTTTCAGCAGGGCGTTCACCGCCTGCGGCTTGTCGGTTTTGAAGCTGTCAACGTTCAGCGATGCCAGCTCCGGGTAGTAGTTGCCGGTAACCTGACGCAGTTCTTCAACCGCATTGTCGAGATCGTTACGGGCGGTCACTTCGTTGGCCAGCACGGTATCGTATTGCGAACGGGCGTTTTGCACGTCAGTGATGGCCACCAGACCCACGTTGAAACGCTGGGTGGTTTGATCCAACTGACGATAAATCGCCTCTTTCTGCGCCTGGGTGTAAGAGAGAACGTCAATGGCGTTCAGCACTTTAAAATAGGCGCTCGCGGTGTTGAGGATCAGCGTCTGCTGGTCCGTCTGGAAAGTCACGTCCTGAATACCCGCCGATTTTTCCTGCAGGGTCAGCGCACGCCATTTCGACATATCGAAAAGGGTCTGCGTTAATTGCAGGGACGCGCTGGTGGCATTTGAGTTCACGCCGTTAGCATCGCGGTAGCCGTTGCTGTAGGTGTAATCGGCACCTAAGCCCAGT
>NZ_JBFWLF010000418.1:0-2689 GCF_050252275.1 Citrobacter sp.
GTGTTCATTGCGGTGGATAACCTGTTCGGCGGCGACGGGCGTTTCCCGACCAAAGTAGAAGGTCGTGAATTCACCCACACCGAACAGCGCGTCATCAACCGCATGCTGAAACTGGCGCTGGAAGGTTATAGCGACGCATGGAAGGCGATCAATCCGCTGGAAGTGGAGTACGTGCGTTCTGAAATGCAGGTGAAGTTTACCAACATCACCACGTCACCGAACGATATCGTGGTCAATACCCCTTTCCACGTCGAGATTGGCAACCTGACCGGTGAGTTCAACATCTGTTTGCCGTTCAGCATGATTGAACCGCTGCGCGAACTGCTGGTGAACCCGCCGCTGGAAAACTCCCGCAATGAAGATCAGAACTGGCGCGACAATCTGGTGCGTCAGGTTCAACACTCCGAGCTGGAGCTGGTGGCGAACTTTGCCGATATTCCGCTGCGCCTTTCTCAGATATTAAAACTGCAACCCGGCGATGTGCTGCCAATAGAAAAACCAGACCGCATTATTGCTCATGTGGACGGTGTACCTGTACTGACCAGCCAATACGGCACGGTTAACGGCCAGTATGCGTTACGCGTGGAACATTTGATTAACCCGATTTTGAATTCGCTGAATGAGGAACAGCCCAAATGAGTGACATGAATAATCCGTCTGATGAGAACACTGGCGCATTGGACGATCTGTGGGCTGACGCGTTGAACGAGCAAAAAACCACGACCAGCAAAAGTGCGGCCGACGCCGTTTTCCAGCAGCTTGGCGGTGGCGATGTCAGCGGCACGCTGCAGGATATCGACCTGATCATGGATATTCCGGTCAAACTGACCGTTGAATTGGGCCGCACGCGGATGACCATTAAAGAGCTGCTGCGTCTGACGCAGGGTTCCGTGGTGGCGCTGGACGGCCTGGCGGGTGAACCGCTGGATATCCTGATCAACGGCTATCTGATCGCCCAGGGTGAAGTGGTGGTCGTGGCCGATAAATACGGTGTACGCATTACCGACATCATCACCCCGTCCGAGCGTATGCGTCGTCTGAGTCGTTAATCATGAAAACCCAGGCCACCGTTCAACAGCCTTCTGCCGTACCGGGCTCGCCTTTGATGCAGGTAAGCGGCGCGCTGTTGGGGATTATCCTGTTGATCCTGGTAGCCGCCTGGGTAATCAAGCGCCTGGGTTTTGCGCCGAAAGGCGGCAGTACGCGCGGCCTGAAAGTCTCCGCCAGTACCTCATTGGGTCCGCGCGAGCGGGTGGTGATTGTGGATGTTGAGGATGCACGGCTGGTGCTTGGCGTCACGGCGTCAACCATCAATGTGCTGCATACCCTCCCCCCAGCCCCTGTCGTGCCAGAAGAGACGTCGTCTGCTCCTGCCGATTTTCAGGCCATGATGAAGAGTTTGCTTAAGCGTTCCGGGAGATCCTGATGCGTCGTTTGTTATCCCTTACGCTGACCGGTCTATGGCTTATCAGCCCCGCCGCGCTGGCGCAACTTCCTGGTCTGGTGAGCCAACCGCTGCCCGGCGGCGGTCAAAGCTGGTCGCTCCCCGTACAGACGCTGGTCTTCATCACCTCGCTGACCTTTATTCCGGCTATTTTGCTGATGATGACCAGCTTCACCCGCATCATCATCGTCTTCGGTCTGCTGCGTAATGCGCTCGGTACACCGTCCGCACCGCCAAACCAGGTGCTGCTGGGACTGGCGCTTTTCTTGACCTTTTTCATCATGTCGCCGGTCATCGACAAGATTTATGTTGAGGCCTATCAACCGTTCAGCGAAGAGAAAATCTCGATGCAGGAAGCGCTGGACAAAGGCGCACAGCCGCTACGTGAATTTATGCTGCGCCAGACCCGCGAAGCCGATCTGGCCCTGTTCGCCCGTCTGGCAAACAGCGGTCCGCTTCAGGGGCCAGAAGCGGTACCGATGCGCATTTTGCTACCTGCCTATGTGACCAGCGAGCTGAAAACCGCGTTCCAGATTGGCTTTACGATTTTCATCCCTTTCCTGATTATCGACCTGGTGATCGCCAGCGTGCTGATGGCGCTGGGGATGATGATGGTTCCCCCGGCAACCATTGCCCTCCCATTCAAACTGATGTTGTTCGTGCTGGTTGATGGCTGGCAACTGCTGGTGGGTTCGCTTGCACAAAGTTTCTACAGTTAGAGGCGAAAGATGACACCCGAATCGGTCATGATGATTGGCACTGAGGCCATGAAAGTTGCCCTCGCGCTTGCCGCCCCCCTGCTGCTGGTCGCACTGGTGACGGGGCTTATCATCAGTATTTTACAGGCCGCCACGCAGATTAACGAAATGACGCTGTCGTTTATCCCGAAAATCGTGGCGGTGTTTACCGCGATTATCGTGGCCGGTCCGTGGATGCTGAATTTGCTGCTGGATTACGTGCGCACGCTGTTCACCAACCTGCCATACATCATCGGGTAAGACGACGGATGTTGCAGGTAACCAGCGATCAATGGCTGCAGTGGCTGAGCCTCTATTTCTGGCCGCTGCTGCGCGTACTGGCGCTAATTACTACCGCTCCGATCCTCAGTGAACGTGCCGTCCCCAAACGGGTAAAGCTGGGGCTGGGGATCATTATTACCCTCGTCATTGCCCCTTCGTTGCCGCCTAACGACGTGCCAATTTTTTCGTTTAATGCGTTATGGCTGGCGATGCAGCAAATTCTGAT
>NZ_JBFWLF010000419.1:0-2678 GCF_050252275.1 Citrobacter sp.
GAGATGGCTGACGGAGCGAACTCCAAAGCGCCGAACTCTCCGGTTGCCGGTCGCGCTACCGTGTTCAACTTCCCGGATCAGAACACCGGTAACACCACCTACAAAGCGGTACAGCGTACAGCCGACCTGATCTCTATCGGGCCGATGCTGCAGGGTATGCGTAAGCCGGTGAACGACCTGTCCCGTGGCGCGCTGGTTGACGATATCGTCTACACCATCGCTCTGACCGCGATTCAGTCTTCACAACAGCAGTAAGTTGTCTCCGCTGGGTCCGGACGGGCCCGGTCAAAAGCCGGAAATCCCCCTGATTTCCGGCTTTTTTATTGCCGTTTCTGGCAATGCAAAAACGGATTTATTTGCTTAACTGCGCTGCATCAATGAATAACCATTCGCCTGTTTGCATACTTAGCCTCTTTGCTTTGCAACAGGGATAGTCTTTCATGTCTGCAGTAACCGAAACACAGCCAGCCAGAAAATGGGCCATGCCCGATACGCTGGTCATTATTTTCTTTGTCGCCATTTTAACCAGCCTTGCGACCTGGGTTGTCCCCGTCGGGATGTTCGACAGCCAGGAGGTGCAATACCAGGTAGATGGTCAGACAAAAACCCGTAAAGTGGTTGACCCCCACTCTTTCCGTATTCTGACCAACGAGGCCGGTGAAGCGCAGTATCATCCGGTTAAATTCTTCACTACCGGCGATGAAAGCCCGGGACTGATGAACTTCCCGTTCGAAGGGCTGACCTCCGGCTCTAAATTCGGTACCGCCGTCGGTATCATCATGTTTATGCTGGTGATTGGCGGTGCGTTTGGCATCGTTATGCGCACGGGAACTATTGATAACGGCATCCTTGCGCTCATCCGTCATACCAAAGGCAACGAGGTTCTGTTTATCCCGGTACTGTTTATTCTCTTCTCGCTGGGCGGTGCGGTGTTCGGCATGGGAGAAGAGGCGGTTGCCTTCGCGATCATCATCGCGCCGCTGATGGTGCGACTGGGGTATGACAGTATCACCACGGTGTTAGTGACCTATATTGCGACACAAATTGGCTTTGCCAGTTCATGGATGAACCCTTTCTGCGTGGTGGTCGCGCAGGGCATTGCCGGCGTACCGGTCCTCTCCGGTTCCGGTCTGCGCATCGTGGTATGGGTTATTTCGACACTGATCGGTCTGACGTTTACCCTGGTCTATGCCTCGCGGGTGAAAAAGAATCCGCTTCTGTCACGCGTGCATGAATCTGACCGTTTCTTTCGCGAACAGCAGGATGATGTTGTCGAGCGCCGCTTCACAATCGGCGACTGGCTGGTGCTGCTGGTGCTGACCGGGGTGATGGTTTGGGTGGTCTGGGGCGTTATCGTCAACGCATGGTTTATTCCGGAGATAGCCAGTCAGTTTTTCACCATGGGCCTGGTCATTGGCATTATCGCCGTTGTCTTCCGTCTTAACGGCATGACGGTCAACATCATGGCGTCCTCATTCACCGAAGGCGCACGCATGATGATTGCCCCCGCCCTGCTGGTAGGTTTTGCCAAAGGCATTTTACTGTTGGTAGGCAACGGCGAAGCGGGTGACGCCAGCGTGCTCAATACGCTGTTACACAGCATCGCCAACGGCATCAGCGGACTGGACAATGCCGTTGCTGCGTGGTTTATGCTGCTCTTCCAGGCGGTGTTTAATTTCTTTGTAACGTCGGGATCGGGCCAGGCGGCGCTGACCATGCCGCTGTTAGCGCCGCTCGGCGATCTGGTGGGGGTTAACCGTCAGGTCACCGTACTGGCGTTCCAGTTTGGCGATGGCTTTAGCCACATCATCTATCCGACCTCTGCATCACTGATGGCGACATTAGGCGTCTGCCGGGTGGATTTCCGTAACTGGCTGAAAGTGGGTGCGACGCTGCTGGGGCTGCTGTTCATTATGTCCAGCGTGGTGGTGATTGGCGCTCAAATCATGGGATACCACTAAAAGACAAAAGGAGCCGCTTATGGCTCCTTTTTACGGTTAGTTCAGAAAGGACGTTACTCCGCCTCTTCCTGCTTCTCCTGTTGCGACTCTGACCTTGCCGCTTCATTTTTAGCGTTACGGGTCATCCACAGCGCCAGCGCTTTCAGCGAGTCGGGCGTGAATTCATCACAGCGGGCGGTAATTTCTTCCGGCGTCAGCCAGCAAACTTCGCTGACCTCTTCTTCCTGCAAGGCGAACGGGCCGTGCGACACACAGCTGAACAGCGCACCCCAGACGCGACAGTTCTTATCTTCAAAGTAGAACTGACCATGTTCGGCGAATGGCACACCGGCGATGCCTAACTCTTCTTCCGCTTCACGGCGGGCAGAATCCAGCAACTGTTCGTCAGCCTGCACAACGCCACCGGCAGTGGCATCTAACATTCCGGGTAAAAAATCTTTTGTCTCGGTACGACGTTGCACCAGTATTTTGCCCATTCCGTCGTGTACAACAATATAGGTCGCACGATGACGCAGGCCCTGCGCTCGCATCTGTTCCCGGCTGGATTGTGCAATGACTTCGTTGTCTTCATTCACAATATCCACCCATTCAGTACTTGCCAAACGACGCTGTTCCACCATCAGGAAACCTTCTTTTTCTGGCGCTCTTACGGCGCATTTACATATGTGGGGGTAAATTACGAATTAATCGCCACCTGCGCAATGATACTTTGATCAT
>NZ_JBFWLF010000420.1:0-2649 GCF_050252275.1 Citrobacter sp.
CGACCAGCGCCTGGATCTCCACCAGCAGCGGTCGCGTCCCTTCCCAGACCACCATCACCGAACTGCCGGAGGTGACTTCATCGCCACGACTCAGGAAGATCGCCGAAGGGTTGCTCACTTCGCGTAGTCCCTGTTCGGTCATCGCGAAGACCCCTAACTCATTCACCGCACCAAAACGGTTTTTGTGGCTGCGCAGGGTACGAAAACGAGAATCGGCATCGCCATCCAGCAATACCGAGCAGTCGATGCAGTGTTCAAGCACTTTTGGCCCGGCCAGCGAGCCGTCTTTGGTCACGTGGCCCACCATCACAATCGCCACGCCGCGCGTCTTGGCAAAGCGCGTCAGGTAGGCCGCCGTCTCACGCACCTGCGCCACGCTGCCGGGTGATGACTGGATATCCGCCATGTGCATAACCTGAATGGAGTCGATCACCATCAGCTTCGGCTGCTCTTCTTCTGCAATCAGGCAAATCTGCTCAATACTGGTTTCCGAAAGCATGTTGAGATTGTTGGTCGGCAAACCGAGACGGTGCGCGCGCATTGCCACCTGCTGCAGGGACTCTTCCCCGGTGACGTACAGGGTTTTCATCTGCTCCGCGAGCTTGCACAGCGTCTGCAATAACAGCGTGGATTTACCCGCGCCGGGGTTACCGCCAATCAGAATCGCACTGCCGGGAACGACGCCGCCGCCCAGCACGCGGTCAAACTCTTTAAAACCGGTGGAAAAACGCGGCAGCTCTTCCAGGCTGATATCGGAAAGCTTCTGAACCTTTGCAACGCCAGCGCTCCCGGCATAACCACTCAGTCGCTCATTACGCGCCACCGTCGGCGATGCAGCCAGGCGCACCTCGGTGATGGTGTTCCAGGCATGACAGGCGCTGCATTGCCCCTGCCAGCGCGGATAATCCGCCCCGCATTCATTACATACAAAGGCGCGTTTTGGAGCTTTTGCCACGGTTTACCTCGTTATCTCTGTACCGCCTGTGTGCCGGATGGCGGCGGCGCCTTACCCGGCCTACACCTTAATACCAGCCGGTATCTCAATTATTTCTGGTTCATGCTGCCGGAGAGAATGCAGAACACCCCCATCAGGTCAGCGTGACGGATAGTAATCTCCGTCTTTTCATTCACTTTCGGCTTGGCATGGTACGCAATCCCCAGCCCCGCCGTTTTGATCATCGGCAGATCGTTGGCGCCATCGCCAATCGCCACGGTCTGCGCGATCGGGATTTCATATTCCTGCGCCAGTCGGGTCAGCGTTTTGGCCTTATACTGCGCATCGACGATATCGCCAATCACGTTGCCGGTAAATTTACCGTCCATGATCTCCAGTTCATTCGCCACTGCCGCCGTTAGCCGCAGTTTCTCACGCAGATATTCGGCAAAGAAGGTAAAGCCGCCGGAGGCGATTGCCACCTTCCAGCCCAGTGTTTCCAGCTTCAGCACCAGTTGCGTCAGGCCTGGCATCAGCGGCAGACTTTCACGTACCTGATGCAAAATATTGGCATCCGCGCCTTTCAGCGTCGCCACACGACTGCGCAGGCTGGCGGTGAAGTCGAGTTCGCCGCGCATCGCCCGTTCGGTCACTTCCGCGACCCTTTCGCCGGTACCGGCCAGTTTGGCGATCTCATCAATGCACTCGATCTGAATCGCGGTGGAATCCATGTCCATCACCAACAGGCCAGGAGTACGCAAATGCGGGATTTTCCCCAACGGCGCAACGTCTAATTGCGCATCATGCGCCAGTTTCATCGCGCGAGGCGTGAGCGAACCGGCAAGGCGAATGACCTGATAGTCCTCGACACACCACGCCGCGACAATCACCATCGCCGCGCCCAGTTTGCTCTGGTACTGAGTCAGACGTTGTTTATCCAGCCCGCGTCCGTACAGCAGCCAGCCGCTACGTCCAGCGTGGTAATCCAGTGGCATCACCTCGTCACCACTCAAAGAAAGGGGCAAACCTGGCCATAAAGAGACATCTTCAGGCAAATCGCACCAGGTAATGTTAGGCATTAAAGCTCCTGTAAAATCGTTCGGGCCGGGAAGGTTCACGGGGAAAATAACGCATGAGGCTACCCTGTAACCATCGCTTCTGGCAACATTAAGCCTCAAATTTTCAGCAGGTGGAATATGGCTCGCGCAAAACTGAAATTCCGACTTCATCGTGCAGTGATTGTATTGTTCTGTCTCGCACTGCTTGTTGCGCTCATGCAGGGCGCCTCCTGGTTCAGTCAAAATCACCAGAGACAGCGTAATCCGCAGCTTGAAGAGTTGGCGCGCACGCTGGCGCACCAGGTCACGCTGAACATCGCGCCGCTGATGCGTACCGAAACGCCTGACGAAAAACGCATCAAGACCATTCTGCAGCAGTTGACGAAGGAAAGCCGCATACTTGATGCCGGCGTTTATGATGAACAAGGCGATATGATTGCCCGCGCAGGCGAAAGCGTAAATGTGCGCGACCGTCTTGCGCTGGACGGTAAAAAAGCCGGCGGCTACTTCAACCAGCAGATTGTAGAACCCATCCAGGGGAAAAATGGCCCACTGGGCTATCTGCGCCTGACGCTGGATACGCATACCTTAGCCACTGAAGCCCGGCAGGTGGATAATACCACCAACATTTTACGCCTGATGCTGCTGCTTTCACTG
>NZ_JBFWLF010000421.1:0-2586 GCF_050252275.1 Citrobacter sp.
CAGGCCGCTGAACGCGAGGAACGGGAAATGTGGCATTCCCGGCACCACTGCCAGTACAAACATAATGCTGGTGGCGGTATACAACACCGATGGGTTGGCCAGTAACTGTGCGCGAACATCGGTGGCGATATCGCCATTGTCACTGACGCGGGTCACGATGATCGCGGCGGCGGTAGAGAGCAGAAGAGAAGGGATCTGCGCCACCAGACCGTCACCGATGGTCATCAGCACGTACTGCTGGAATGCCGCTTCGGCACTGAGATTGTATTTAAAAATCCCGATGCACACGCCGCCGATCAGGTTGATCGCCAGAATCATCATCCCGGCGATGGCATCGCCGCGCACGAACTTCGAGGCCCCGTCCATCGCGCCATAGAAATCGGCTTCGCCGGCGACGTCCTTACGTCGCGTCTGCGCCTGCTGCTGGTTGATTAGCCCGGCATTCAGGTCGGCGTCGATCGCCATCTGTTTGCCCGGCATCGCATCAAGGGTAAAGCGGGCGGACACTTCGGAGATACGTTCAGCGCCTTTGGTGACGACGATGAAGTTGATCAGTTCGGTCATGGCTCTTGTTGTCGGCAGTAGCGCCGGTTGGGGCGTATATCATTATGTCGGGGGGGGCAAGCCCGTTAATGTGGCCTCTCCCGCCGTTGAAAGCGTGGATGAAAACAACAGTACGTTTGTCTCTCTACAGGAAACTATCGTGACGCTGCATGACAGCGACGGCACCGATCACTATATGTCAGCAGAACTGGTGATGGTGGTAATGAACGAAAAGGATTCTGAGAAAGTTAAACAACAGGAGCCGCTATATCAAAGTATTGCCGTTGAGCGTTTATCCGAAATGAAATATGAAGATATTCGGGCAATGAATATATCTGGAATCAGAGGGTTGTTAGCTGACTCGCTGAAAAAAGAATTACAGATCCGAAAAATATCCGCGCCTTATAAGGATATTTTGGTGAAAAGAGTCGTATTTCAATAAGCGATGGGGCTGGACATAAAATGATACAGGACGCTTACGAGTCTGTGGAATTCAGTGCGACGCCGGTACTTACCCCGCAGCAAGAAAGTCATTATTTACAGGCTTATTTGCCGTTGGTAAGAAAAGTGGTGCGGCAACTTGCCCCGCAATGTACCTCAGTGATGGACCGCGAGGATATGGAACAAACGGCGCTCATGGGATTGCTCAATGCCATTCGACGTTATGGACTGCCGGATGAGGGTTTTGCCGGTTACGCGGTGCATCGTATTCGTGGCGCGATTCTGGATGAATTGCGAAGCCTTGACTGGCGGCCGCGCCAGCTTCGCCAGAAATACCATCAGATCAAAGATTTGATCAGAAATGCCCGTAAGCAACTTGGGCGGGAACCGGAATGGGAAGAGCTGGCGAAGCTGGGGTTAACCGCAGAGGATTACCTGGAATTTCAGCAACTGGAAGGGGCCGATACGCTGGCGAGTCTTGATGAGTTGCTCAACGGAGAAACGCCCATTGCGCCATTAGAAGGGCGAGGATTTGAAGAGCAAGTCGTAACCCAGGAAGCACTCAGTTATGCCCTTCAACAACTGAGTGTAAAAGAGGGATTAATTCTCTCAATGTATTACCAACAGGATATGAATTTAAAAGAGATCGCGTTGGTGATGGGGCTGAGTGAAGCCAGAATTTGTCAAATGAATAAAAATATCACGCAAAAAATTCGTGATTGTTTATATCCAGATTAACCATTCGCATCTCTGTGCGGAGGATTGCATGCAAAAAGTATTAGGGTTATTGGTGGTGTTGGGCTGTGTTTTTGGCGGTTATTTTGAGGCGGGCGGGCAGTTAATTGCTATCTGGCAGCCAGCAGAGATGATCATTATTTTCGGCGCAGGATTTGGTGCAATGGTCATAGGGAATCCAAAGCATGTTCTCAAAGAGATTTTGCACCAGATAAAAGGCGTGATCAGTAAAAAACAGCTGGGTCCGGAATTTCAGCGTCAGCTGCTTATGTGCTTATACGAATTACTGGAAATGGTGCAAAACGGCGGCTTACGCATGCTTGATCAGCATATCGAACAGCCGGAGGAGAGCTCTGTGTTCCAGAAATACCCTCTGGTACTGACCCAGAAGCGACTGGTGACGTTTATCGCCGACAATTTTCGTCTGATGGCGATGGGAAAAATCGATGCTCACGAGCTGGAAGGGATCCTCGACCAGGAGCTGGATACGGTCGAAGAAGAATTGTTGACCCCTTCACGTTCACTCCAGCGTACCGCTGAAGCGATGCCAGGATTCGGCATTTGCGCTGCTGTGCTTGGCATTATCATTACCATGCAATCTATCGACGGCTCCATTGCGCTGATTGGCCTGAAAGTCGCGGCCGCGTTGGTAGGAACCTTCATGGGCGTATTTATTTGCTATTGCCTGATGGATCCGCTGGCGAACTCTATGGAGCAGCAGGCGCGGGCGGAGCACTCGCTTCTGGAGTGCGTGCGTACCGTATTGGTAGCGCAGGCAGGGGGCAAACCTACGCTGCTGGCGGTGGATGCCGGGCGTAAGCTTTTGCATCTGGCCTCAAAACCCACCTTCGCTAACCTCGATGCATG
>NZ_JBFWLF010000422.1:0-2531 GCF_050252275.1 Citrobacter sp.
ATGACGCTGCGCAATTATTCAGCATTGTAAAAGAAACTGTTTACAGATCACAGGATTACAATAATCACGTTTTATTAGATTCAAAAAAAGCATTAATGCGCAAAAAAAACACTGAATGCTAAAACAACAAAAAATGCTATTATCCAATAATCTGATGTCAGGTGTTTGTAGTTGAAAGGATGAGGATATTTTATGGATCAGGCCGGCATTATTCGCGACCTATTAATCTGGCTGGAAGGTCATCTGGATCAGCCGCTGTCGCTTGACAATGTGGCGGCAAAAGCGGGTTATTCCAAGTGGCATCTGCAGAGAATGTTTAAGGACGTGACGGGTCATGCGATTGGCGCGTATATCCGCGCACGCCGCTTATCGAAATCTGCCGTTGCGCTTCGCCTGACGGCTCGCCCGATTCTGGATATTGCCCTGCAGTACCGCTTCGACTCTCAACAAACGTTCACCCGCGCCTTTAAGAAACAGTTTTCCCAGACGCCTGCACTGTATCGTCGTTCACCGGAATGGAGCGCATTCGGTATTCGCCCGCCTCTGCGTCTGGGCGAATTTGCCATGCCTGAGCATAAATTTGTCACTCTGGAAGATATGCAACTGCTGGGTGTCACCCAGAGTTACTCCTGTTCGCTGGAGCAAATTTCCGATTTCCGCCACGAAATGCGCTATCAGTTCTGGCACGATTTCCTCGGCCACGCGCCAACCATTCCGCCTGTACTCTATGGCCTGAACGAAACGCATCCCAGCCATGAAAAAGATGACGAGCAGGAAGTGTTCTACACCACCGCGCTGCCGCAGGATCAGGCCAACGGCTACGTACAGTCGGCACAGCCGGTGCTGTTGCAGGGCGGCGAGTATGTGATGTTTACTTACGAAGGGCTGGGAACGGGCGTTCAGGAGTTCATCCTGACGGTCTATGGTACCTGCATGCCGCTCCTGAACCTGACGCGCCGCAAGGGCCAGGATATCGAGCGGTACTACCCGGCTGAAGATGCCAAAGCCGGTGACCGCCCCATTAACCTGCGCTGCGAATTCCTGATTCCGATTCGCCGTTAACGCTGTAGCTCATCCAGTGCAGGGGCATCCAGATGCGAAATGTCCCCTGCCGTTTCGACCACCCATCCCGGCGCCAGCCACAGACTTTCCTGATAATCCACCCGCGAAATCGAGCAGTTACGCAGGCGTAAGCGGCGTTCAGCGTAGGCAGGAAGTCCCAGAATCGTACTGACCAGACAGCCCAGCGCAATGCCATGACTGACCAACAGCGGACGACTCCCCTGCGGCAAATCCAGGCACGCAGCGAGCGCGCCATGAACGCGATCGCTTAACTCCTGCATCGACTCCCCTTCGGGAATCCGTCCGTCGACGGTGCCGTTGACTAACTGACGACGCCAGTTCTCTTCTTCTTCAGTCAGGGTATCAATATGACGTTTTTCCAGCACGCCCATGTGCAGCTCGCGCAGGCGAGCATCTAAGGTGATATCACAGCCACAGGCCTGGGCGATGATTTCAGCGGTGCGGCGGGTACGTCCCAAATCGCTACTAATGACGTGGGTGATGCCGAGACTTTTCGCGCGGTCACCTACCTGCATAGCTTGTTGCTCACCTTTAGCGGTCAGCGGACTGTCGGACTGGCCTTGAATGCGTCGCTCGGCGTTCCACTGCGTTTCACCGTGGCGAACAAGGTATACCTGTAACATGCTATTTTTCCGTATACTGCAAAGAGTTTTTATAAAATCGAGCTTAATTATGCACCATGTTGTCTCAGCAACCACCAATCCCGCCAAAATTCAGGCAATTCTGCAGGCATTTAACGAGATCTTCGGTGAAGGATCCTGCCATATTGAGTCTGTGGACGTCGATAGCGGCGTACCGGAACAACCCTTCGGAAGTCCTGAAACGCGTGCTGGCGCACGGAATCGGGTCGAAAACGCCCGTCGTGCGCGCCCCGATGCCGACTTCTGGGTAGCCATCGAAGCGGGTATTGATGAAGATGCGACCTTCAGTTGGGTGGTTGTCGAAAACGCCACCCAGCGTGGCGAAGCGCGTTCTGCGACGCTGCCGCTGCCTGCGGTGATCCTTGAAAAAGTGCGCGAGGGTGAAGCGCTGGGTCCGGTAATGTCACACTACACGGGTATTGATAAGATTGGCCGAAAAGAAGGGGCGATTGGCGTGTTTACCGCCGGGAAACTGACGCGCGCCAGCGTTTACCACCAGGCCGTGATTCTGGCGCTCAGCCCGTTTCATAACGCGATTTATCGTTGAGTTCGTAAGCCGGATAAGACGAAATTGTCATCCGGCGATAGTGCGGTTGCAAGCCTGATGGCGCTACGCTTATCAGGCCTACGAAATCACTTTTCAGGCGTTTTTCAACAATATGGTTTCCAGCCACTGCCGCAGTTCGACGGGCGCCGATTTCAGGCTGTTAGAGCCGCGGGTGATCGTCGCAATCCCCGCGCCCAGCTCGTTTTTAAGCTCGCGCTGGCTCATTTCGCCACGTAATAACTCTTCGATAATGCGTACAC
>NZ_JBFWLF010000423.1:0-2525 GCF_050252275.1 Citrobacter sp.
CCGATACTGTTCTTCTGTCTGTTCTTTATTGGCGAAATCCAGCTGCGCGGTGACCTGCGCGTGGACATTCCCGTTACCGACAATCGGTGACAGGATCGATTCGATACGGCGCTGGACACGGCCTTCGACGTCGCTGGCGTATTTCAACTGTGCGTCGTTTAGATCGCGACTGCTGGTATTTGACTGCGTGAGCAGATGACCAGCCTGATCGACCAGCGTCACATTGCCCGGCGGCAGACCGGCTACCGCGCTGGAAACCAGATGCACGACTGCAGTGATTTGACCTTCATCCAGCGCACGCCCCGGTTCCAGATTGACGGTCACCGAGGCTGAAGGGGATTTCTGTTCACGCACGAACAGAGACGGCTTGGGCATTGCCAGATGTACGCGGGCGCGCTTAACCGGGCCAAGGGTTTCGATGGTGCGTGCCAGTTCGCCTTCCAGCGCACGCTGGTAGTTCACCTGCTCGCTAAACTGGCTGATGCCGAACTTTTCCTGATCCAACAGCTCAAAGCCCACCGCACCCCCTTTCGGCAGTCCTTGCTGGGCAAGACGCAGGCGCAGTTCATGGACTTTGTCGGCTGGAACTTCAATCGCGCCACTGCCTTCTGAGAAGCGGTACGGGATGTTCATCTGGGTCAACTGGGTGACGATCGCGCCGCCATCCTGATCGGATAAATTGCTGAATAACGTGCGATAATCAGGTGCTTTAGCCCACAACCCCATCGCCACAATAATGGCGACGGCCGCAGAGCCTGCAAGAATCAGAGGAATTTTGGGATTCGCACGCAGGCGATTAAGCCACTCGAGAGGTTTAGATTGGGTTGCAGCCGATGCAGTCGCGTTCATCTCGCACCTCGTGACTGCTCGTGGACGGCTTTATTTGCAAAGTGGAACAAGACTCACTCCCGGGTCAGCAAAATCGAAAAATTGACGGTCTCATTATTTGCGGTTTCGTTTTTTTCTATGCGGCAAAAACCGGGGTTTTTTATCGTTATTTAGCGCCTTTATCTTATTGACAAACTGGTAATCTCTGCTGCGTAGAAAACCATCCAGAGGATTATCATGTCAGCGATTCAGGGGATTGAAGGGGTTATCAGCCAGCTCCAGGCGACGGCGATGAGCGCCAGGGCGCAGGAGACACTGCCGCAACCGACCGTGAGTTTTGCCGGTCAATTACACGCGGCGCTGGACCGCATCAGCGATACGCAAACTGCTGCCCGCGTACAGGCGGAAAAATTCACGCTGGGTGAGCCGGGGATTGCGCTCAACGATGTGATGACCGATATGCAAAAAGCCTCAGTTTCCATGCAGATGGGAATTCAGGTGCGCAACAAACTGGTATCGGCCTATCAGGAAGTGATGTCCATGCAGGTTTAGGTTTGAGTGCCGGATGGCGTTGGCGCTTATCCGGCCTGTGATTCCCTGTAGACCGGATAAGGGGCCGTTGCCTTCCGGCAAACAGTTACTTCTGAATCAAATAACGAATTGTCGGCCCATCTTGCTGAATATCGAGCACGGTGTAGCCATGGTTGCGCGCGTCCAGCGGAATGTTATTGATGGACTGCGGACAGTCGCTGACCACTTCCAGAATTTCCCCTTTCTTCAACTGCGGTATCGCTTCCAGCGTAGCGACAGCAGGGTAAGGGCAGGGCTCGCCGACCATATCAAGGCGATAATCAGGAACAATGTTTTTCATGCGGATTCCTTAGCAAGGGTCAGCCCGGCACGACGGAAGAAATGTTTTTCCCAGCCGATGATTAACATCAGGGCGGCAAACAGCAGCAGATAGGTCACCAGCAGGCCGCCGAGCGGACCGAAGGTGTTGAGCAGATTAATTTTATCCCAGTTGGTGGCCAGCGCAGGGGCGAAGTCATCCCAGTAGTAGGCCAGAATCGTTGAGCCGATGACGTTACCGAGACCCACCCACCAATAGTGTACCTGGCCTTCCACCGCGCGGTACATCCAGCCGGTTTCACACCCGCCCGCCAGCACGATACCAAAACCAAACAACAGCCCGCCGATTACTGCATTTGGGCCCGCCCACATGATTTTGGCTTCCACGCCCAGTTGTACGTAGCTGAAAATACCGATTGCGCTGACGCCCATCCCGAAGATGATCGCCTTTGCCATATGGGTGCGTCCGGTGATCCACAGATCGCGGAAGGCGGAGGTGAAGCAGATTTGCGCGCGCTCGATCAGCAGACCAAAACCCACGCCGAACAGCATCGCCAGACCCAGCTTCGGCTGGTTCATGGCGGTCAGCAGCGCCCAGCCAATCATGCCGATAAACACCAGCATGCCGAGGCGGAAACGACGGCGCGCCTGATCCGGTTTCTGCGTCAACGGCGACGCAGCGGAGACTTTCTGCATCTTGACCGGAATGCGGAATATTGGCAGCAGGGTGAATCGCGCGCCAAAACAGGAACCGATGGCGGTTGCCAGGGCAAAGAACCAGGCGTGCAGAGAGAATTGAGGAATACCGGTAACGAATGCCGCCAGGTTGCAGCCCATCGCCATACGCG
>NZ_JBFWLF010000424.1:0-2520 GCF_050252275.1 Citrobacter sp.
CGCGTTCAGCCGCGAACAGTACCAGGCCCTGCTGAGCAACAGACATTGGTGCGTACTGTTTCTGCTTCAGCAGCTCGGTCACTTTCTGACCGTGGCTCAGCTGTTTACGGGTTGCTTCGTCCAGATCGGATGCGAACTGAGAGAACGCAGCCAGTTCACGATACTGTGCCAGCGCGGTACGGATACCACCGGACAGTTTCTTGATAATCTTGGTCTGAGCAGCACCACCTACACGAGATACGGAGATACCCGGGTTAACCGCCGGACGAATACCGGAGTTGAACAGGTTAGTTTCCAGGAAGATCTGACCATCGGTAATCGAAATTACGTTGGTCGGAACGAACGCAGAAACGTCACCCGCCTGAGTTTCGATAATCGGCAGAGCGGTCAGGGAGCCGGTTTTACCTTTCACTTCACCCTTGGTGAAGTTCTCAACGTATTCCGCGTTAACGCGGGATGCGCGCTCCAGCAGACGGGAGTGGAGGTAGAACACGTCGCCCGGGAATGCTTCACGTCCTGGCGGACGACGGAGCAGCAGGGAAACCTGACGGTAAGCAACAGCCTGTTTAGACAGGTCATCATAAACGATCAGCGCATCTTCACCGCGATCACGGAAGTATTCGCCCATTGCGCAACCGGCATACGGCGCCAGGTATTGCAGTGCGGCAGATTCAGACGCGGTCGCTACCACAACGATGGTGTTAGACAGGGCGCCGTGTTCTTCCAGTTTACGAACCACGTTAGAAATGGTGGACGCTTTCTGGCCGATAGCCACGTACACACATTTAATGCCGGAATCACGCTGGTTGATGATGGCATCGATTGCCATCGCGGTTTTACCGGTCTGACGGTCACCGATGATCAATTCACGCTGACCACGACCGATTGGGATCATGGCATCAACGGATTTATAACCAGTCTGCACCGGCTGATCGACGGACTGACGTTCGATTACGCCTGGTGCGATAACTTCGATTGGCGAGAAGCCATCGTTATCAACCGGACCTTTACCGTCAATCGGAGAACCCAGTGTGTTAACCACACGGCCCAGCAGGCCACGGCCAACCGGAACTTCCAGAATACGACCCGTACACTTAACCTTCATACCTTCGGCGAGGTCAGCGTATGGACCCATCACCACTGCACCCACGGAGTCGCGCTCCAGGTTCAGTGCGATAGCGTAACGGTTACCCGGCAGGGAAATCATCTCACCCTGCATACAATCGGCCAGGCCGTGAATGCGGATAACACCGTCACTTACAGAAACAATAGTACCTTCGTTGTGAGCTTCACTCACAACATTGAACTGAGCAATGCGCTGCTTGATCAGTTCGCTGATTTCGGTGGAATTCAGTTGCATGCTCCAGTCCCCTTAAGACTGCAAGACGTCTGCAAGACGTTCAAGACGGCCGCGTACGCTGCCATCAATGACCATATCACCCGCACGGATGATTACGCCCGCCATTACAGACTTATCGATTTTGCAATTCAGCTTAACTTTGCGTGACAGACGTTTTTCCATCGCAGCGCTAATCTTCGCAAGCTGTTCTTCACTCAGTTCGTTCGCGGAAGTGACTTCTACCTCAGAGATAGACTCACTCGCGGCACGCAGGTGAATAAACTGCTCAAGAACATCCGGGAGCGCGTTCAGACGGTTATTCTCAGCCATCACCTTAATCAGGTTCTGACCGTTTTCGTCCAGTTGCTCACCGCAAACTGCGATAAACGACCCGGCGAGCGTTTCCGGCGCCAGTGCGCCAGAGAGAAGCTCTGCCATTTGTTCGTTCTTAGTCACCTCGGCGGCAAACGCCAGCATGTCCTGCCAGCGCTCTACACTTTGGTGTTCGACGGCAAAGTCAAAAGCTGCTTTGGCGTAGGGGCGAGCTACCGTAACAAATTCAGACATCAGCCCCTCCCTCCTTACAGTTCAGCGACAAGTTTATCCACGATGTCGCTGTTAGCAGCTTCATCCACGGAACGTTCGATGATCTTCTCGGCGCCAGCAACAGCCAGGATAGCAACTTGCTTACGCAGCTCTTCACGGGCACGTTTACGCTCGGCATCAATTTCCGCCTGCGCCTGGGCCACGATTTTAGTACGTTCCTGTTCTGCTTCCGTTTTGGCTTCGTCCAGGATCTGAGCGCGACGTTTGTTCGCCTGCTCGATGATTACCTGAGCTTCCGCCTTCGCTTTTTTCAGCTGGTCGGTCGCGCTGGCCTTTGCAAGGTCAAGATCCTTGTGTGCGCGTTCAGCAGAAGCAAGACCGTCAGCAATTTCTTTTTGACGCTTCTCGATGGCAGCCATTAACGGCGGCCATACATACTTCATGCAGAACAGAACAAACAGGACAAACGCGATGGCCTGGCCGAGGATTGTTGCGTTAAGATTCACAGCACAATGCCTCTATCTAGTTAACGTTCTGATATTGCTCTTAATTCAAGCAACGCTTACTACGCGACAGCGAACATCACGTACAGACCCAGACCTACAGCGATCATCGGGATAGCATCCACCAGACCC